>JBBRXR010000001.1:0-16248 GCA_038238485.1 Elusimicrobiota bacterium
GGAGCCCAAATCACCTTTTCACCTGGCGCGCTCGTCGGGCCGCGAACGAGCCGAACGACGGTGTCTCCTTTCTTCGCCAACTCACTCACGAGTCGGCGACCGATGAGACCCGTTGAACCTGAGATTAATACGCGCATACTTGCTTGCTCCTCATGATTTTTTGGTTGAACTTCCAGCCCGGTCAGACGCTATAATGAATGAAAGGGAACGTCGTTCCTTTTTTTTTCCGCCCTTTTATTAGCGGTGTCAACAATCGAGTGCCAGCAAAGATTTTCAGGAGGAGCCCCATGTTTCGCTTCGACAAACTTACGGTAAAAGCCCAGGAGGCCGTCCAGGCCGCCGCCGCCGAGGCGCGGAACCGCGCCCATCAGCAGATCGACCCCGAGCATCTTCTTCTCGCGCTGGTGAGCGCCGAGGAAGGCGTGATCTCTCCCCTGGTCTCCAAGCTGGGCGGAAACACCATCGATATTCGGTCGTCGATTGAATCTCTTCTCGCCGCGCGCCCACGCGTTGAAGGCGCCGGCGTGCAGGAGCAGGCCTCGCGCCGTCTGACGCAGGTATTCGACGCGTCCGCGCGCGAAGCCGAAGCGCTCAAAGACTCTTACGTCTCCACCGAGCACCTGTTGCTGGCGATCGCCGGAGATTCCGACGATAAACTCAAGGCGATCGTCCGCCGCAACGGAATTTCGCGCGACGCAATCCTCGCGGCGCTCAAGGACATTCGCGGATCCCAGCACGTGACCGACCAGAATCCTGAGGACAAGTACCAGGCGCTCGAGAAATACGGGAAGGACCTCACTCAGCTTGCGCGCGACGGAAAACTAGATCCCGTCATCGGGCGAGACGCGGAAATTCGTCGCGCCATTCAGGTGCTCTCCCGCCGGACGAAGAATAATCCCGTCCTGATCGGCGATCCGGGGACCGGAAAAACCGCGATCGCCGAAGGACTCGCCCGCCGTATCGCCAACGGCGACGTGCCAACAACGCTGAAGAACAAACGCATCTTCTCTCTCGACATCGGCTCGCTCGTCGCGGGCGCGAAATACCGAGGTGAATTCGAGGATCGCCTGAAAGCGGTGCTCAAGGAAATCGAATCACGCGGAGATGAAATTATCCTTTTCATCGACGAGCTTCACACGCTCATCGGCGCGGGCGGCGGCGAAGGCGCCGTCGACGCGGCGAACATGCTCAAACCCGCGCTGGCGCGCGGACAGCTGCGCTGCGTCGGCGCGACCACGCTCGACGAATACCGCAAGTACGTAGAGAAGGACAAGGCGCTTGAGCGCCGCTTCCAGCCGATTTTCGTCGGCGAGCCGTCGATGGAAGACACCATCGCGATCCTTCGTGGGCTGAAGGAGCGCTATGAGGTTTTCCACGGCGTCCGAATCAAGGACAGCGCGCTCGTGGCCGCCGCCGTCCTTTCTGATCGCTACATCACCGACCGTTTTCTCCCTGACAAAGCCATCGATCTCATCGATGAAGCGACGTCGAAGCTACGCATCGAGATCGATAGCCTGCCAACGGAAATCGACGTGCTGGACCGCCGCATTACCCAGCTCGAGATCGAGAAGTCGGCCCTGAGGAAGGAAACCGACGCAGCCTCAAAGGAACGTCTTGAGAAACTTGAGGCCGAACTGGCCGGGCTGAAGGAACAGAGCCTGAAAATGAAGGCCCGGTGGTCATCTGAAAAAGACGCCATCGACCGCATCAGAAAAGCCAAGGAATCCATCGAGAAGGCCAAGGCCGACAGCGAGCGCTTCGAGAAGGAAGGCGCGCTCGACAAGGTTGCGGAAATCCGTTACGGCAAGCTTCGCGAACTGGACGCGGTGCTTAACAAGGAAGAGGCGCGCCTTCACGAGGTCCAGAAAGATCAGAAAATGCTCAAAGAGGAAGTCGACGAGGAAGACATCGCTGAGGTTGTTTCCAAATGGACCGGCATTCCCGTCTCGCGCCTGATGCAGGGTGAGATCGACAAGCTTGTGCACATGGAAGAGAAACTTGAAGAGCGGATCGTCGGCCAGAACGACGCGGTCACCTTGATTTCCAACGCCGTGCGCCGCTCGCGCTCCGGGCTGTCGGACCCGAACCGGCCCGTCGGCTCGTTCATCTTCCTCGGCCCGACCGGCGTGGGCAAGACGCACCTCGCCAAATCGCTCGCCTGGTTCCTTTTCGATGATGAGAACGCGCTCGTGCGCTTCGACATGTCGGAATATATGGAAAAGCATGCGGTCAGCCGCCTCATCGGCGCGCCTCCCGGCTACGTGGGTTACGAGGAAGGCGGTCAGTTGACGGAAAAAATCCGCCGGCGTCCCTATGCTGTCGTTTTGTTCGATGAAATCGAGAAAGCGCACCCGGACGTCTTCCACGTCCTCCTGCAGATTCTTGAAGACGGCCGCCTGACGGATGGGCAGGGCCGCGTGGTCAGCTTCAGGAATGCCGTGATCATCATGACCTCGAATCTTGGAAGCCATCACTACCAGGAAGCGGGATTATCGAAGGACGCGTTAAGGAAGAAGGTGAATGAGGAGTTGCGGCGAAGCTTCCGGCCGGAGCTGCTGAACCGCATCGACGAGATCGTGGTGTTTAACCGGCTTCAGAAGAAAGACATCCAGAAAATCGTGGAGCTCCAGCTGCGCGACCTGTCAGGCAAGCTCGCGAAACGGAAAATAACGCTCTCACTGGATGAGAGCGCCCGCATTCGCCTGGCTGATGAAGGCTACGATCCGGACTTCGGCGCGCGGCCGCTGCGCAGACTGATTCAACGAGAGATCCAGGATCCGCTCGCCATGAGCCTTCTCAAGGGAGAGTTCCGGGACGGAGATAAGATCAAGGTGCTGGCGAACGAGAAGACGGGCGCGTTCGAGTTCTCGAATAACTAGGCGGGGAGGATCAAGGTTTGGCGGGAGCTTCGGCGGGAGGCGCCGTGGCATTGGCGGATTTGACGCCGCCTTTATCCGAAACTTCGGCGACTTTCTCTTCGCCCGATGGCTTCTCGGGGTTCTTCACGACGAAAACGACGCGGCGATTGCGCGCGCGCCACCCGGTCAGGTCCTCGTCCGCGTTGCGAACGAGCGGCTTGAACGAGCCGTAGCCAGACGCGCCAATGTGGGCAGCGGGATAACCGTGTTTGTTCACCAAATATTGAACGACATTGGTGGCGCGAGCCGAAGAGAGCTCCCAGTTCGATTTGAATGACTGGGTATTGATAGGCACATCGTCGGTGTGGCCCTCGACGACCATTTCATGGTTCTTCGCGCCGAGCTTCTGAAAGGTGGGCGCGAGCTGGTCGAGGATCTCTTTCATCTGCGGCGTCAGTTCGGCCGAGCCGCTTTCGAAGAAAACATTGTAGCCCTGCTCCTGGAGCGAGATAACGAGTCCGTCCTTGGTGATCTTCACGTCGCCCGCCACTTCCTCGTTCTTCATCGTCTGTTCGACTTCCGCCTTGGCTTCCTGAATGGGCTTCGACAGCGACGAGGAGAGCGCGTACATGATGAGAAAGAAGCAGACGAGCTCGGTCATCAGGTCGGCGTAATTGACCATCCACGGCGGGGCGGGGTGTCCGATCAACGTCACCCGCGGATCGGATGCGTCGATCATGTCCCTCTTGAGGGGCATTAAGCGGCCTCGGCCGTGCTCTTGATCAGGCTTCGGGTGGACGGGTCGAGATAGGCTTTGAGGTTGGATTCGATCAGGCTCGGCGCCGCTCCGGTCTGGAGCAAAAGAACGCCGCGAATGATGATTTCCTTCACGAAGAGTTCCTCTTCCGACCGGCGGCGCAGCTTGCCGGCCATGGGGAGGAAGAGCAGGTAGCCTGAGGCGAGGCCGAAGAACGCGGCGGACAGCGCCAGGGCCATGCGGCGCGGCACGGCCGAAACATCGTCCAGCGTGCTCATCATCAGGATCATGCCGAGAATCGTGCCGATGATGCCGAATGCAGGCGAGTACGTCCCGAGCGAGTTGAAAATTTCCTGACCCACCTTATGGCGCTCGCGAATGAAGCCGAGCTCCGTCTCCATCATGTTCTGTGTGAATTCCTTGTCCGCTCCGTCGATGACGAGCTGCACGCCGCGCTTGAGAAAATCGTCCTTGGCCTGTTTGACGTCTTCCTGGAGCGTGAGGAAACCATCGGCGCGCGCCTTCTTGGCGAATTTCACGAACGTGCTGACGATATCCTGCGTGTCGACCGCGTCATTGCTCATGACTTTCTTGAGAACTTTGAAGAGGCCGAGCACCTGAGAAATCGGGTAGTTCACGAGGATCGCGCAAAACGTTCCTCCCATAACAATGAGAAAAGCTTCGGCGTTCATGAAGGGCGCAAAGCCCTTGAGTCCTTCGGCGTGGAAGATGGTGAGGAAGACCATCAGCCCGCCGATTAAAATTCCTGCGATGGTGGAAATGTCCATGAGTGGTGTCTCCGCTAAGCTGCGATGCGTTCACGAGCCGCGGAATTGACGTCGCCGCGGTACTTGATCACCCGATTCCGGACGTCCTCAACCGATTCGCGAACAATGATGTTGTTCCCGGTGGTCAGTGTAATGACGGTGTCTGGGGTGCTCTCAATCTGCTCGATCAGCTCGGCGTTGACGATGAACTTGGCACCATTGAGTCGGGTGACGTGGATCATGCGGCGGGCCTGTGCTGCTGGTTGTCCTGCTTGGGCTCCGGCTGCTTTTGCTTTTCTTCTTTGTCTTTAACTTTCGCTTTCGGGGCCGGCGCTTTTTTCTTCGCGCCGCCAAATTCAATGACCGGAGCGTCCAGCAGCCGGCCGAGAGCGGTGAACATCCCGCCCGACGTCTGCTCAATGGCTCTCTTTGCCGCGTCGGCGCGCGCCTTCTCGAGTTCCTTGCGGAAATGCGCGTCGGCCTGTCCCAGCAATTCCTGGGCTTCACGTTCGATGTGCGCGCGCGTTTCACGGGCGCGCTTCAGTTCCTCGCGGAGGTTGTCCGCTTCGAACTTGATGCGGTCAAATTCTTTTTTGGAGGTGGTGGCAGTCGAAGCGACTTTACTTTCCATCTCCTGCAAACGATCACGCATTTCCGCCTCAAGGCGCTGGCGAATTTCGGCCTCAAGAACTTCAGGGTCGGCCGCGGGGGCCGCGCCCTGGCTCAGGCGCTGCTCGAGTTCCGCGCGGGCGGCCTCAAGTTCGTGGCGCGTGCGCTCATCCGCTTCGCGGCGCGCCGCTTCCACTTCCTGGCGCGCGCGTTCGTCGGCCTCTCGGCGCGACAGCTCCAACTCCTCGGCATGCTTGGCCACGAGCGCCTGCACTTCGGCCTGGCGTGTCTCAAGTTCAGCCAGGCGGGCCTGCGCGAGACGGTCTCGCTCTTCCTTAAATTGGCGGGCCAGGCGCTCGGTCTCCTGGTTCACGCGGTCTTGAACGCGCGCGAGGTCGGCTTCGCGCTGGTTCACCATGAGCTCCTTCTCGCGCTTGATGCCTTCGCGGACGGAAGCCAGATCGTTCTGAGCCTCAACGAGGCGCGTCTCCAGCGTTGAGGACCGCTTCCTGAATTCGCCGATCTGTTCTTCCTTGTCGGCCACGAGCTGCTTGAAAATGCGCTCCTTCTCGTGGAACAAGTCTTCCTTCTTTTCCACGGCCTGAATCTGGTTGGCCATGTGGGCGAGGGCCTCTCGCGCCTTCTCAAGCGACTCCGACTTCTCGTCAAGCTGGGTCTTGAGCTCTTCGACGGTCTTCACGCCGCGGCCCTTGAGGATGTCCTTGTAGCCGTCGAGCTGCTCCTGGAAGGAGCGGGCGCGTTCACGCTCGAGCCCGAGCTCACCGGCGGTATGCTCCACGATCTCACGGAGGCGGTTGAGCTCGTCGGTCTGCTGGCGAAGCGTGGATTGAGCGGTCTCCAGGGTCTCTCCGCGCTGACGAAGCTCCTGCTCCGTCGACACGCGGCCTTCTTCCATTTGCTTGACCTGCGCCTGCTGGTTCGAAAGGGTGAGCGACATCTGCTTGATGCGCGTTTCAAGCTCCCACTGGACCTGCTTCCATTCGGTGCGGGTCTGGTCGAGCTCGGCCTGAACGGCGGCGCGCACGTCGTCGGCGCGCTGCGCCGCTTGGTTGGCCTCGCTGATGGCCTGAAGGCGCTGCTCTTCGACGGCGCTAATTTCCTGCATGGCCTTTTCGGCCGTGTCGGCGCGGGCAATGGATGATTCCAGCTCCACGGCCACCTTCTCGCGCGCCATTTCATATTCGCGCGACGCATTGGCGTCGTACCAGTCCACGCGGGCCTGAAGGGTGCGGATGCGCGCCTCGGATTCCGCCTTGAAGCGCGTGTTTTCTTCCAGAAGCGCCTGGCGATCATTGGCGAACTGGTTACGGATCTGCGTCAGCTCGTCTTCGAGCTTGCGGCGGCGGTCGGAGAAATCGGATTCAACTCGGCCCTGCATGCGCACGAGCTCGTCGTGTGACTGCGCGCGGACGCGGGCAAGCTCTTCCTTCACGTTCGAGATTTCGTTCTCGTATCGAAGGCGCTTTTCCACGAAGTCGGCTTCGGCTTTCGAGACGGCTCGCGCGGCGTCGTCCTGCGCGGCGGCACGAGCCTTGAGGACCTGCTCGTTGAGGGACGCGACGTCGGCGTCGAACTTTCCCCTCTTCTCGTTGAACTCCGCTTCCACGCGGGCGATCGAACGGTTGGCCTCTTCCTGAGCGAGAGCGCGCACCTTATGCACCTGCTCATTGAGAGAGGCGACGTCGGCTTCAAATTTGGCTTTCTTTTCGTTGAACTCCGCTTCCATGCGGCCGATGGCGCGCGAAGATTCTTCCTGAGCGAGGGACCGCGCGCGGTTCATTTCGCGCGTGAGCTCTTCCATCTGATGCTCGTATTGAACGCGTTTGACCGATGCGTCCTGCTCTACGTCAGCGGCGCGGCGGCGCCACTCTTCCACCTGGGATTCGAGGCCGCTGAAACGCCCCTCGATCTGGGCGGTGTGCGCGCGGCTCTGCATGATCTGCTGTTCGAGAGCGGCGGCCTGCGCGGACTTGTCGGCGATCTCCTTCATGAAGCCCTGCGTCTGCGCCTGGAAGCCGGCGAGCTGACGCTCGTAGCTTTCCTTCTCAGAAGCCGTCTGGCTGCGAATCATGTTGAGCTGGGACTCAGCCTCGCGGGTGACGGCGGCGCGCTCGGCGCGCGCGTGTTCTTCGGCGAACTTTAAAGAGTTTTCGGTCTTGGCGAGCTGGTCGCGCAGAAGCTGGCGCTCGGTGATGAGCTGCGCCTTTTCCTGGTCGCCGCGATCGCGCAGCCGTTCGAGCTCGCGCTCGGTTTTGTCGCGCTCGGCGGCCACCGAACGCAGGCGGTCTTCCCAAAAACCCTTCTCCTGCTCTGATTTGAGCGCCATCTCCTGCTTCGCACGGGAAACCTCCCCCTCACGTTCGCGAAGAGCGGCTTCGAGGGAAGCTTTTTCCTGAGCCCACCGGAATTCCAAATCCTTGAGACGCGACGAGAAATGGCTCTCCATTTCCTGCGTCACTTGATCGCGCTGCCCGAGCTGGTTCTTGAGCGTGCTGACCCAAGCCTCGCGTTCCTCGGCAAGGCGACGTTCCATCTCGACGACGCGCGCCTCCGCCTTCCGCTTGTTCTCATCGAGCTCCTGCTCGCGCTTCTCGCGGCGAAGCTTGTCCGAGATTTCCCGGATCGACGTCTCGACTTTCTGGGAAACCGCTTCCTCTTCCTTCGAACGAAGGGAGGCCAGCAGCACCTTTTCCCGCTCCTCGAGCAATTTCTTCTCAAGGTCGGAAATCTTATCTTCGAGGTCGCTCTTGGCGGCATCGGCTTCGGCGAATTTGTTCTGCACGTTCGGCGGCAGCGGCGCTCCGGGGATTCCGCCGGGCATCGGCGGGCGGGCGCCGGGCGCTCCGGGCATCGGAGGGAGCGGCGGCTTGCCTGAAATCGGTGGCATCATCGGACGGGCGCCGGGCATGGGCGGACGGGGCGCGCCGGAAGCCGACGGCGGCATACCGGGACGGGCAGGCACGCCGGGAGCGCCCGGGGCTCCGGGAGCGCGCGGCGGCACCGGCCCTTTCGGGAGAGGCAGTCCGGGCTTTTTACCGAACGGCGGTGGTGCCGGCGGTTTGAGAGGGCCCTGCGGCGGCTGTTTGTCTTCTGGTTTATCCATCGAAATTTCCTAGGCGGCGTCCTGAATGCCCGCGCGATTCAAAGCGGCTTCCACGGCGGAAACCGCACTGTGCACTGTCTTCAAGAAGGCTGCGGTTTCCGTCTCTTCCTCGCGATACCACTTGTCGAGGAATCCCAACTCCGACGAGAGGCCCGCGCTGCGCTTTCCGACCTCTTCCTGCGTCCTCTTGAGGCGTTCCATCCAATCGGAGACGGACGTCTCGCACTCCTTAATCTGTGCGAGAACACGGGTTTTTTCAAGTTCAAACTGTATTTCCCGGTGCTTTTTGTCAGCGCGCTGGTTGTCGGTCGAGTTGACCAGGAACTTGTCGAGCTCGTGGATGCGCTGACTGGCCGACTTTTCGGTCTCATCGGCCCTTTTTCGCTCGCTGTCGAAGTTCTGCTGAAGGGAATCGATCTGAAGGTGAAGCGCCTCGCGCTCCTTCTTCAGGGAGTCCAGGCGTCCCTGCCAGACGCTCCAGAGCCGATCGCGGCGGAACTGCCAACGCTGGGAGACCACGTCCATTTCCTTCTTCGAATTGGCATCAAGACCGGCATGGCGTGCCTTGAGCTCATTCAGGCGCTGGCGAAGTTCGTCACGCTTGGCCTCGAGGCTTCGGAACACGGTGCGCGCTTCGCGGTCCACGCGCATGCGCTCCGCGTCGTACTCGGAATCCTGAACGCTCTTCTGCAGAAGCAACGTGCGGATTTGGTTGTCCCAGTGCCACGTCCGCTTCTCCAACTCCTCTCGGAGGCGGTTAAGTTCGCGCTCCCGCTGGATTTTTTCCTGCTCGAAAAGTTTCTGTTCGTAGTCACGCTTGTCGGCTTCTGATTTAACCGACTCCTTGAGCAGCGTTTCGTCACGGGCGTAGGCTTCCTCGGTGTCTTTCTTGCGCTTATCGTGTTCAAGAACGAACGATTCGAACGCCTTCTCGGCCTGGGCCAGATTTTCCTGGAGCTCCTTCACTTCGGTTTCGCACCGACGCTGATCGTCTTCTGCCTTCTCGACAAGCGTGGCTTTGTCGACGTCGAGCTGTTCCTTGGCGAGCAACATCGCCATCCGCGCGCCCTCCAGCTCTTTTTCTTTATCGGTGCGAAGCGCCGCGATCTTGCGGGCGACCGAGTCGCGCTCGCCCACCAGGCCGTCGAGCTCCCGGCGCATCGTTTCGCGCGCGATCGCCCAGCCCTGCCGGCGCGCTTCGGCCTGTTCGCTCAGCGTTCCAACAACCCGGGTGCCCTGCGCATTGATTTGCGCCAGTTCCGCTTCACCTTTTTCGCGAAGCTTCTTGAGCTTTTGTTCGGCCACCTGAAGGTCGCGCACAAGCGCGGCGCGCACGACGGAAACGTGCCGCTTCTTCTCCTGGTACAAATCGTTGAGGGCGCTCTTCTGACGGTCCCAGGACACCTGGAATGCCACGCGCTCCTCGTTGAGTCGCGTTATCTCGAGCGACGACCTCTTCTGAACGTCCGACTCCGCGAACGCGAAACCGGACAGATCGGATTTCACCGCGGCCGTATCTTTTTCCGTGTGGTACTTCTCCACCTGGAAATCCTTTCCTTCTCCTTCGAGACGGGACTTGATCTCGAGTTCGCGCTGAACGAACTCCTGCGTGACGGCCAGCTTCTCCGCTTCCAGCTCCGCGATCGACTTTCGGTACATGTCTTCCATGACCGCCATTTCGCGCTCGAGAATGCGACCGCACCGATCGCTCCATTTCTGGAGCCTCTTCAGCCGGCCGTCGAAGGTTTCGCGCACGTTGGCCATGGTCATCGTCCTTTAAGCGGCGTTCGCCGCGAGGCTGGCCCGGAATTCTTCAACCCAGGCCTGCAGATCCTCGTTCGGCTCGAGGCCGAGCGTCGTATCGAATTCCTTGAGCGCTTCCTGATAACGTCCGACGCCGTAGTAAGCGTACGCGAGGCCCTGATGGCCGGCGGCCAGCGACGGATCTGACTTTACGCAGGACTCATATTGGCGAATGGCCTCATCGGTGTTGCCCGCTTCCGCGGCGGCCGCCGCCGCGTGGTAGGCGTTGATCGCCGCCTCCGGGTCCACCTTGCCTGAGCCGAAGCGGCCGAGGCTCGGCGCCTGGCCGGCGTCGTCGGAAGCTTCGATGGCGCCGCCCTTGCCGCGCTGGCGGAAGGCGAGCTTGCCTTCGCGTTCCATCGTCTTGATGAGATCGATGATTTTGCGGCGCTCTTCCTCGATCTGTTCGTCCGTCACCGGACGGCCGTAATCCATTTCTTCCTTGAGCAGCGACACTGCGCCCTGCGACATGTTCTCGAAGAACTTTTGCTGGAGCTCGGGGCTGGTGCCGCGAAGCGCCTTTCCGAGCTGCTCCGACTTGAGCTCGCGAACGAGCGTCTGCATGGCGACGCGCGGGAATCCGGCGATGTCGTCGAACATGAGAATGCTCTCACGGACGCGGTCGTAGATCGCCGGTTTCTCGTTGCGCAGATGCTCGAGGATATTATCGCGGGCCTGCCGGTCCGAACTTTCGAGGATGGTGATGAGTTTGTCCAGCCCGCCCACGACAAAGTCGATCTTTTCCTTGATGTCCTCATTGATGGCGTGGACCTGATCGAGAGACGTCTGGCGATACATGGCGGTTTCGAGGGCGACGCGGGCCTGGAGGTCGGCGGGAAGCGATTCCATGACCTTGTAGCCATGCTCGGCAGATAAATAGGAAAGGACCAGGGCCACGATCCATGGCTCTTCGTGAACCAGCAGATACGCCAACTGCTTCACGTTGACGTCGTTGATGTACTTGAAAGGCACGAACTTCTCCATCTCAGCCTCCTGCGCCTCGAGAGCCGCCAGCTCTTCGGGTGTCATTTCTCCTTCAATCGGTTCTTCCTCAACTTCTTCTTCATCCTCATCATCGTCCTGCGCTTTCGTCTCCATTTCCACTTTGGACTTGGCCTGCTCTTTCATGCCCTCGATGTAGCTCTTCATGAAGTCGGCCAGAGGACCGAAGAAGAACTTGAGGAACATGTAGAGAAGCAGAAGCCCGCCGAGCGCAAGGACGTTCTTGAGGGTCAACGAATTCCAGAGATTCTTTTTCACCACGTCGCTCGGGTTCGTGACATCCGGTCGCACGAACGAGGTGGCCCTGAAAATCAGTTTAAGAACTGCCTTGTAGCGATCGAATGCCGCGGTCAGCGTCTCGCGCACTAGCTTGATGCGGTCCTCGGAAAGCGTGTCGTCATGGACGACGGTGATGTCGAAGCGGCGGATGACGGATTTCACTTCCACCGAACTGCTCTCGGCACCCTGCGTGTTCATCGAGGCGTCCTTGGGCACCTCTTCCTTCGTCACTGACTTCGGCGCCGGCACCCAGGGGAGGATAAAGTTGTCTTCCCCGAGCCCGCCGCCCTTGTTGTCGATCTTGCGCTCCACGGCTGACCCAGCCTTGCGGGTCGATTCGAGCCCGAGCTCCACGTTGACCAGCACGCGCGAGCGCCCGGTGCCCAGGATGCTGTCGCAGATTTCCTGCGCCTGCCGCTCCGAGGTTTCCTTCAGGTCGTGCTCCTGAGCCAAGGCCGTCGGATCGGGGACGTCGTTGCCTGCGGCCAAGCCAAAACGGCTCACCCCACACAAAGCAATGACGATCAATACTTTGAATAAATTCTTGCGCATCATTTCTGCCTGTCCACCGGCAAGTATGGTGCGCAATTAACATTCTTGCCATGCATTACGGTCACTTGTAAGCGCCCAGCTGCTTGAGATATTCAACCGCGGTCTGGTTGTTCGGCTCGAGCTCGAGCGCGCGGCGCCAGAGCGTGATGGCTTTCTCTTTCTCGCCCATCAGGAAGAAGGCGGCGCCCATGCGGCCGATCGCCGTGACGTTGCTCGGGTCGATGCGCAGAACCTGCTCGCACTTGGTGATCGCGACGTCGTAACGGCCTTCGTAGATCGCGCTCAGCGAGTCGTGCAGCTTCTGGTCGACGAGCGTCCAGCGCGCGCCGGAAACGGAGTCACGCGGCGGCTCGACGAGCGGCAGGCCGGCCGTGCGGGCCACCTTGTTCGTGAAATTCATGAGATTCTGGTTTGACGGATTCTTTTCGTAGGCCGTGCGCAGGGAGTCGTACGCCGTCTGCATGTCGCCCTGCACGTAAGCCGCGACGCCCTGACGGACGAGACGGTCCACATCGCCGTCGCCGGTGGCCGACGGAATCGAACCGGCGATCGCGTTCATCTTGTTCACCATCTGCTGCAGGTCCTTGTTGGACGGATCGACCGAGAGCGCCTGTTCGAGGCGGGCCACGGCCTGGGCGTACAGGCCCTTCTGGAACGCCGTTTCGCCGGCTTTGACCAGGCGGCGCATTTCATCGCCGCGGCCCTGGCTGGCGTTCTTGCCGAACTTCCACGACAGCGAATACCGCTGCGACATGCCGAGCTCGGTCACGCCGAAAGCCAGATCGAGGCTGGCGCTGCCGACGCCGAAGCCGACGCCAGCGGTGGTTTCCGAGATGGCGCCGTTGCGGCTTTCGATGCCCATGCGGAACGCAACCTTGCGCGTGGCCCAGTATTCGGTGCCCACGTTCCAACCCAGGCCGGTGTACTTGTTGCTCGTCACGTCGCCGGCGAGGAGGATGCGGCCATTGAGAAGCTTGTAGGAGTTGCCGATGCGGACGGTCAGCGGGAGACGGTCGCTCGAGGCGGCCGGCGCCTGCGTCACCGCGTTACGGATCGCGAGGGCGAAGCGATAATTGTCATTCACTTTCGAAAGCACCGAGGCGTCGACGCCGGTGAACGACTGGGAGAACGTGTCGACGGTGCTGGTGATGCGCTTGAGGGCGAGGCCCATCGAGAGCTTCTGCGTGACCTGCTTCCCATAGGCGAACGTCATGGCCTGCTGCGACACGTTGAAGGCCCCGAGGTCTTCTACCTTGAGGAAGTTCGGGTTGTCCGGAGGAGACGACGGATCAACCGTCGTCTTGATCTTCTCGAAACCGCCCGACTGCAGACGGGCCATGTTGAAGCCCCAGGCGCCCATCTTGCTGCCTGGGTGCACATACGACAGGAACGTATAGCTCGTGTCGGCGAACAAGGTGGCCTGAAGGGCCGTGAGCTCCTTGCGCTCGAGTTGAACCATACCGGCGGGGTTCCAGTAGGACGCGCTGGCGTCGTCGGAGACGGCCAGGAAGGCGCGACCCATGCCGAGGGAGCGGGCGCCGGCGCCCCACTGCGTGAAGCCGCCGGGCTCGCCACTGGCGTAGGCGAGGTTGGATCCCAACAGAAAAAGGGCCGGGGCCAGAAGCGCCAGGGTGAGTGGCAGCCTCCGTCCCCGGCCCTGTGCGACGGTTGAACTACCGGGTGAGGGCAAGTTCAAAACCGAAAGCTGGGAATCGTGGTTGGATTGACGACGGAAAGAGATTTTGGCGGGAGCGAGGAGACGGGCTGGATAAAAACGCGCAGGGAAGCTCAGGACGAGCCCCTGCACGTAAGCCCACAAAAGTTTAATCGTCTCACCCATCACAGCATTCACCCTCACCCGGTGCGCCCCGGCATTTACGGGGCAATAAAAAACCGACCACGTCCTGTGTCCGTAGTCGGTTTACCGAATGCCTTGTGCCCTCTTGCTGTCGTGGCCGCACACCCCGGCCACGCCGCAATCCGGCGCAAGTTGCCTCTAAGAAAGGCTTTGAGTCTTCGGTAACCCGGCTTCCCCCCTCTGCCTTTCGGCTTCGGAGGGCCCGTGGCTTTGCCCGTCGCAGGACACCCTTCTGGTCAGCCTCTGCGACGTGGTCCAGCGCGAACTCCCGCTGGACCGCCCCCCACTTTCGTGGGGTTTGCCACTCAGCTCCTACTGATCTTCATCATCAGAGCTGAGCCCGATCACCTGTCTTGCATTCGCAGACCATCAGCAACCGGCTTATCGGACGCTTTAAGTCTAGATCGGGCTCAAGACAAAATGCCGCCAACACCAAGATAAATCAATGACAAAGTGGAAGTAGGCTTCTCATTTCTCCGTCGAGAATTAAGCACGAATTCAGCAGGGATATTCGCGTCGATTTGACGATGCGAATTGGGGGTGGGTTGGCTAGTTAATGACGCCGATTTTGCGGATAACGGTGGTCGATCCCTTCGTGCCTGTGACTTCGATCCGCATGATGTATCCGCCAGCGGAAACACGCGTGCCGCCGGAGTCGCGGCCGTCCCACTGGAAGGTGTTCGGGCCGGCTTTGCCGCCGGCGGCGCCCGCAGGGAAGCTCCAATCGCGCACCAGGTAGCCCAGGAGGTCGAACAGCGAGACCTTCACCGTGGAGTCCTCATTGAGGATGTAGGAAATATTCGTCGGACCCTGCCGCATGTCGGCCGGGTTCGGGTAGTTCGTGACCTTCGTGATCGATTCCTCGGGCGTGCCGGTGCTCGCCGGCAGCGATGCGGCTGACCAGTCGCTGGTGCCACCCGCCTGATTAATGGCGCGGACGCGGTACGTGTAAAAGTGGCCGTTCGGGCGCGGCAGGTTAGAAGGATTGTCCGAGTTTCCGATGAGGAACGAGGTGTTCGTTCCCGGCACAAGACGGATCGTGCGCCACACGGGGTCATTGCCTTCACGCTCCTGGAGTTCGTACGCGCGCACGCCGGACTCGGCGTCGCCGGCCGCCGACCACTTGATCGTGTAGATGCCCTTCGTCGCGGGCTTGCCCGAGAGCTCCTGGTCCGACTGGATTTTCGCGGGCACCGACGGGCCCGTGATGTCGATGCGATAAAGCTTCACGGCGGAATCCGCGCCGAACACGACGTTGCCGTTGCCCAGGTCCGCCGCCGCGCGGGCGCGGACGATGTAGGCCTCGTTGGTCACCTTGGCGCCGACGTTGTGGGCGCGACGCGACACGCCGAACTGCTCGCCGCGCTTCGTGATGCGAATTGAGTTGCCGCTGATCGTCGCGTACGCGACGATTTCGTCGTCGATCTGGAGCTGGCCGTTGGTGCGGAGTTCGATGACGTCCGCGTTGTCGACGAGGATGTCAAACGGCGCGTTTTTCGTGACGTCGATGCTCGCCATCAGGCGCATGACCTTCGTCGTGGTCAACACGAGGTTGGTCAGCTCGTAGTAATTGTTCTTCTCCGTCGACTGCCAGCCTTCTCCACCCAGCGTCTGGCTCGTGATGTCATTTGATTTGTTCGACACGCCAAGACCGACCTGGAAGTACGCCAGTGCCGCGCCGGACGCCGGTGCCGCCCACTTCGAGAAGAGTTTGGTGGTGTCCTTCGCCCATTTTTCCGGCAGGTAGCCGAAGTCGGGGAAGTTGTCGCTGCCGAGATCGATTTCCGGCACGCCGTCGCCGTTCTGGTCCGGCAGCACCTGGTCGGCCTTGCCATCGTTGTCGAAGTCCACCGCGAGGAACTTGTTGCGGTTCATGTCGAGTTCGATCAGGCCGTCGCCGTCGAGGTCCACGCCGGGCAGGCCGGTGGCGGCGTCCGTGATGACGTCGTTGACGCCGTCTCCATCGACGTCCACGAAAGGCACGCCGAAGGAATCGTATTCACGCGCCTTGGGAACGCCGCCCACGTCGAGCGACGGATACCCGTCACCGAACGGGTTCGCCCAGATCTTGGGGAGCAGGCCGACAGGTGACACGATCATCGCGTTGAGATCGAGAATGCGCGTATCAATCGACTTGAGCGAGTCATAGTCGATCGCCGCGTCGGCGCCCGCCGTCTGCGGAACGAACACGAAATCGTTGAAGCCGCTCGGGTTCTGGATACGCAGGCCCGCGAGGTGGCCCTTCGTCGAGGAATTCGCCAGGTCCGCCGCGCCGATGTCGACGGTCACGAACACGTTCACGGGTGTCGTGCCGATGAAGAGGCCCGTCGGGCTCGAGATCGCGATGTCGGCCATGCCATTCGCGTAGGCGGTGCTGGCATTGTGCAGGACCGATCCGATCATCAGGTCCTTCGACGGCTCGAACACCGCGTTTCCGTTGTCCTTCCAGAGGCTGATCTTCGAGAAGTCGCCCTGACCGCTGGGCGACGAGCCCGTCAGGATCTGGCCCGTCTGGTGGAGGTGCAGGCGCTGCAGGGTCACGAAATTCTTGTCAGTGCTCATGGTGAACATGATCATCGGCACGCCTGTCGAGAGCTGTGGGATCTGCGACGGCGCCAGCGACTGGCCCTGGACATAGA
>JBBRXR010000002.1:0-15468 GCA_038238485.1 Elusimicrobiota bacterium
CGAAGGCGGCGGCGTGCACATCCGCCTCTCGCCGTTCGACGCCCGGCAGGTGGACATCCGCATCTTCGACCGCGACGGCAACGACGTTTCGGTCTCGAAGGAAAAAGCCATCGAACAGCTTTTCATGCGTGAAGACTTCAAGCGCGCCTCCGTGCAGGACGTCGGCGAACTCTCGGTACCGCCGCGCGTGCAGGAGTACTACCGCACGGGGTTCATGAAGAACATCGACCCGTCCGTGCTCAAGCGCCGCAAATTCAAAGTCGTCATCGACTATTCGCATTCGGCCGCCTCGCAGATCATGCCGGACCTGCTGGGGGAACTCGGGGTCGAGAGCGTGGCGCTCAATGCGCACACCTCCACGACGCACGTCACGCGCACAGAAGCCGAGTTTCATCGCTCGCTCAACGAGCTGTCCAACATCGTGACGACGCTCAAGGCCGACGCGGGTTTCCTGCTCGACAACGGCGCCGAAAAACTTTTCATGGTGAACGAAGAGGGCAAGGTGCTCTCGACGGAAGAAGCGCTCGTGCTCGTCGGCCTGCTCGTGCTGCAGGGCGGCAAACAGGACGTCATCGCCTATCCCGTGCGCGGAACGTCAGTGCTCGAACAGCTCGCGACGAAGAAGGGCGCCACCGTCGTGCGCACGCCCATCAACCCGCGCCACCTGCTCGACTACGCCCGCCGCCCCAACGTCAGCTTCGTGGGCGACGCCGAAGGCGGATTCATTTTCCCGAAATTCCAGCCCGCTTTCGACGCGATGTACGCCGTGGCGCACATCCTGGAAATGCTGGCGCGCAACAACACGTCGCTCGCGCAGTTCTGGGCGAACAACGCCCAGCCGATCCACGTGGTCCACAAGCGCGTGCCGTGTCCGTGGGGTAAGAAGGGCCAGGTCATGCGGCTCGCTCAGAACATCGATGAGGGTGAGCGCCTGGAGCTCCTCGACGGTGTGAAAATTCATTTGCCCGAAGGCTGGGTGCTGGTCCTTCCCGACGGAAGCGAAGCCTATTGTCACCTCTGGGCTGAGGCCAGGACCGAGAAGGGCGCCAAGGATTATCTCGAGAGGTATGCCGCCAAGGTGCTGGATTGGCAGCGTTCGTCGGAAGACGGCATCGAAAAAATAAAAGACGAGGATTCGCTCCCTCGAGCCTGACCGCTTTATGAAGAAAGTCGCGGTCGCCAACCAGAAGGGAGGCGTGGGTAAAACCACGACCTCCATCAACCTAGCCGCGTCCATCGCGCTCGCGGGAATCAAGACCGTTCTGGTCGACCTCGACCCGCAGGCCAATGTCACCTCGGGACTCGGGATTTCCAAACAGGGCCTCGACAACAACGTCTACGCCGCGATCATCGGCGGGCGTCCGATCAGCGAGGTCCTCACTCCGACGGAAATTGAGAACCTCACTCTTCTGCCGTCGGGCATCGACCTGGTTGGCGCCGAGCTCGAGCTCGCCTCACTCGACGGTCGGGAAGCCCGGCTCAAGAACGCCCTGGGCCCCATCGAGAACGATTTCCGTTTCGCCATTTTTGACTGCCCGCCGTCGCTTGGCCTGATCACGCTCAACGCGCTGACCGCCTGCGATTCCGTCCTCGTTCCGATCCAGTGCGAGTATTACGCGCTCGAGGGACTCACGCAGCTCATTCGCACCATTGAGTTTGTGCGTGAACGCTACAACCCGAACCTGCAGGTGGAAGGCATTCTGTTCACAATGTACGACGGACGGTCCAACCTCACGCGCCAGGTGCGCGAGGAAGTGGAGAAACATTTCGGCAGCAAAGTTTTCCGCACATGGATTCCGCGCAACATCAAGCTCGCGGAAGCCCCTGGCTTCGGCAAGCCGGGTGTCACGTACGATTCGCAGTCGGTGGGCGCGCGCGCCTACAAGCTGCTGGCCGACGAATTTCTTCAGAACAACGACATCCGTCTTTACGGGGACCAGCCGGCGGGCGAGCAGCCGCAGGAACAACCGGAAGGACAGGTCGTGCCGCCGGAAACCCCGGTGAGCGAACCGGCGGGGGTGGTGTGATGGCAGGACAGCACAAAGCTTTGGGACGGGGCCTCGACGCCCTGTTCGGATCGAATCCCCAGCGAGCGACCGGAACCGGCGCCGCCATCGCGGCCGCGCCCGGGAGCGAAGTGCGCGAAGTCCCGATCGCCAGCATCAAGCCGAACCGCCACCAGCCCCGCACCAACTTCGATATGGCGGCGCTCGAAGAACTCGCGTCGTCGATTAAAACCCATGGCCTCGCCCAGGCCCTGCTCGTCACCGAATCATCTCTTCCGGGCGAGTACGAGCTCGTCGCCGGCGAACGCCGCCTGCGCGCCTCCAAGATGGCGGGCCTCACCGTCGTCCCGTGCGTCGTCAAAAAACTTTCCAACCGTGAGCGTTTTGAAGTGGCGCTCATCGAGAACATTCAGCGTGAGGACCTGAATGCGCTGGAAGAAGCCGTGGCGCTCGACGGCCTCATGCGCGAGTACGGGCTGACGCAGGAAGACGCCGCCAACGCCATCGGCAAGAGCCGTTCGGCTGTCGCCAACACGCTTCGCCTCCTCCGCCTGCACGAGGCCGTTCAGGACGAGCTCCGCTCCGGCGCCATCACCGAGGGTCACGCGAAAGTCCTGGCGGGCATTCCCGAACATGCCGAACAGCTCCGCCTGCTCGACCTGATCGTCTCTCAGTCGCTGACCGTACGCGACCTCGAGGCCTTGATCGCGAAGGATCGCCCGGCCAAAACGACGGCGACGAAAGCCGCACGCCCGGTCCAGCCGGAAGTGCGCCGCTATGAAGAATCCCTTCAGCACGCGCTCGGTCGAAAAGTGGAACTCAAGACCAACGGCACCAAGGGCCAGCTTCGCATCGATTTCTACTCACCCACGGACCTCGACGAGCTCTGTCAGCGGCTCGGCCTCTCCGTCACCAAAACCGAAGAACCGACTCCCGGCTCGTAGCTCTCCACCGATGGACACTCTCCTCCAGCGCGGGCCGCAGAAGGACTTCCGCCGGCGGCTTCTGGCGTGGTACCGCCGGAACGGGCGCCACGACATGCCCTGGCGTAAAACCAAAGACGCCTATGCCGTCGTCGTGTCGGAGTTCATGCTCCAGCAGACCACCGTGGCCACCGTCCTTCCTTACTACGCCCGCTTCCTGAAGCGATTCCCGACGCTTAAGGCGCTCGCCGATGCAGACCTCACCGATGTGCTGGCCCAGTGGTCCGGACTCGGATATTACGCCCGCGCCCGAAATCTGTGGTCGGCGATGCGCGCCGTCGCAGACAACCACGGCGGGCACATTCCCACGACGCCAGAGGAGCTTGAAGAACTCCCGGGGGTCGGTCCGTACACCGCCGGCGCGATCGCGTCGTTTGCCTTTAACAAGCCGGGCGCCGTTCTCGACGGGAATGTGATCCGCGTGCTCATGCGCGTGCTGGGCATCGAAGATGACCCGAAGCTCCAGGCCGTGCAGGTTCTTCTTAAAAAGATTTCTCTCGATCTCTGCGCGCTCAGCCCGAAAACTCTCAAGGCCGCCGGCGGCCCGCGCGACCTGAACCTCGCGATGATGGACCTGGGCGCCACGCTGTGCTCGCCCCTCGCTCCGGCCTGCGGGAAGTGTCCCGTGGCGGCGTTGTGCCAGGCGAAGGCCGTGGGGAAGCAGGAGCAGATCCCGTTGAAGGGTGAAAAGATCGCGCGCCCGACCGTCCGCAAGTTGCACGCCATTATTGAGTGGAAGGGGAAATGGCTGATGGGCCAGCGCCCCGAGGGTGGCCTGTTCGGCGGGTTGTGGGAATTCCCGGGCATCGACGTCCCGGCAGGCACGGAGCCTGTCCTGGCGCTTGAAGAGGCCATGAAAAGGGAAACGGGCTTAAAGATCCGCGTCCGTCAAGCGCTTCCGGCGTTCGACCAGCAGCTCACCCATCGGGTTTTCTTGGTCCGGTCGTTCCTATGCGAACCTTATGCGACCGACCTGCCCGTCACGTTGCCCGGCAAAAGCGAAAACCACACGAGTTTTCGATGGGTATCGCCCGGCGGCCTCGGACTTCTGGGGATATCGGCCATCACCAAACGAATGGTGCTCCTGGCGCGGCGGCCCAAGGTAAGTTAGTTGTTGACGGTGGCAGTTCGGTAAAGTACGATACGAACCGGTTTTTACTCCCGGAATCAACGATCAAGCGGCCTCGCCCTCTTGTTGTTGGGCGCCTCAGCCGCTTGGTTTTTGTTTGTGGGTATATTTTTTAAAAAAGAGAGTTTCGACCAATGGTTAAACTGAGATTCAAACGCGTGGGCCGTCCCCACGATCCCTATTTCCGGTTGGTGGCCATCGACCGTCGTGAGGCCCGCGATGCGGCGCCGATCGAAATCCTTGGTACGTTCAACCCGCGCAAGACCAGCACCCCGGACGGAATGAAAGTGGAACGCGTCCGTTATTGGGTTTCTGTTGGCGCGCAGCCGTCGCCGTCCGTTGTGTCGGCTCTGAAGTCCGCCGGTCTCTGGGACCAGGTGAAGCCTGGCGCCGTCGCCACGCCGAAGAGCTAACAATTCAATCCTCCTTTCCGACGGAAAGGGGGATTTTTTTGTCCCAGGCGGGATCAATGACGGAACAGAATAAATATCTCGTGAAAGACCTCGTCGGTTTCGAGGTCGTCACGCCGGCCGGTGAAGTTCTCGGAATTTTCCAAGACATCATCGAGACCGGAGCGAATGACATTTTTGTCGTGGGTGAAGGGCCGGCCGAGATTCTGGTGCCGGTGATCAAGAGCGTGGTGCTGAACGTCGATAGCGATCAGCGCCGCATCCTGGTGGACCTTCCCCAAGGCCTGCGGCCGGAAGAGAGGCCGGGATGGCCGGGCGCTCGAAAGAAAAAGTAAGCGTCGACATCCTCACGTTGTTCCCCTCGATGTTCGAGGCGGTGCTCGGTTCGAGCCTGATGGGACGCGCGCAGGAAGCCGGAGTCGTGAAGATCAAGGCGCACGACCTCCGTCGCTGGTCAGATGACAAGC
The DNA here is from genome assembly GCA_038238485.1 of Elusimicrobiota bacterium. GTDB lineage: Bacteria > Elusimicrobiota > Elusimicrobia > F11 > F11 > JBBRXR01. Next base: position 4,996 of record JBBRXR010000002.1, read on the forward strand.
GGCATGCGAAGGTGGACGACCGGCCTTATGGTGGCGGAGCCGGCATGGTGATTCGGCCGGAGCCGTTGTACCGGGCCTTGAAAGATTTGGGCGCCCTCCGTAAGGGCGCGTCGAAACCGTGGGTCGTATTTTTATCGCCGCAGGGCGCCACGCTCGATCAGAAGTTGGCGGCGTCGTTGTCCCGTAAGAAGCGCCTCGTGCTGGTCTGCGGGCATTATGAAGGGATCGATGAGCGCGTGATGGAGTGGGTCGATCAGGAAGTTTCGATCGGCGATTACGTGCTGACCGGGGGAGAGATCCCCGCGATGGTTTTGACGGACGCGGTCGTTCGTCTGGTTCCGGGAGTGGTGGGGGACCCGGAATCGATCGAGAAGGACTCTTTTTCGTCGGGAATTCTCGATTATCCTCACTTTACCCGTCCCAGCCTCTGGCGCGGACGGGCTGTTCCCGAGATACTGCTCTCGGGAAACCACGCGCGCATTGCGCAGTGGCGGCAGGAAGAAGCGCTGAAGCAGACGAAGGCCAAAAGGCCTGAATTGTTGAAGGCGCGGCGCTCAAAGCGCGAAAAAATTTAATCATCATCCGGAGATAACGATCATGAACAAACAGGAAATCCTCACCTACGTCAGCCAGAAATACGAAAAAGCCCAGACCGCGGAGTTCAAGGTCGGCGACACGGTTCGCGTCGCGGTGAGAATCACCGAAGGCGACACCACCCGTCTCCAGAATTTTGAAGGCACCGTGATTTCCATTAAATCGGCCGGCGTCGCAAAGAGCTTCACCGTCCGCAAAATTTCGTTCGGCGTCGGCGTCGAGCGCTGCTTCCCCTTCAACTCGCCGAAGATCGAAAAGATCGACGTCGTTCGCTCGGGCCACGTCCGCCGCGCGAAGCTCTATTACCTCCGCGACCGCATCGGTCGCGCCGCCCGCCTCGAAGAGAAAGAGTCGCAGGGTCAGGTGGACGCGAAGAAAGCGAACGCCGACAACGTCGCCGCGAAGGCCGCCGCCGTCGAACTCGCGGCCGCCGCGAAGAAATAGTTTCCCGGAGCTGGCCGCTTGAAGGGTTATGCCTTCGACCGCAGCCAGCTCTCGCCGCCGTCCCACACTCCCACCCTGCCCGGCATTGAAGTCGACCGCATTCCCGCGGTCCTGGCCGGCGTTGACGAAGTCGGTCGCGGCCCTCTCGCGGGCCCGGTCGTGTCAGCCGCCGTCATCCTCTCCTACGATTCTCCGCTCATCCGCGGTCTGGCCGACAGCAAGGCACTGACCGCCGCCGAACGTGAACGCCTGTTCAAGCACATCACGCGCCGTGCTGTTTCCAGTGCCGTCGCCATTGTGGAGAACGGGACCATCGATTCCGTCAACATCCTTCGCGCGTCGCTTCAATCGATGCGCGAGTGCCTCGTCGCCCTCGCGGTGAAACCCGATCTGGTGCTGGTCGACGGCAACCAGAAGCCGGGCAGCGGTTTCCCCGAGCGAACCATCATCAAGGGCGATTCCCTCAGCGCCGCCATCATGGCCGCGAGCATCCTCGCGAAGGTGACGCGCGATCGGATCATGGTCGAGGCGCACGAAAAATTTCCGATGTACGGCTTCAACAAGCACAAGGGCTACGCCTGCAAGACGCACATCGAAGCGCTTCGCGAGCATGGCCCTTGCCCCCTTCACCGTCTGAGCTTCGACCCCGTGCGAAGCTGGATCTCCGGCGGCGCGGAACTTCTCACCACCTCATCCTAAGCTTCCCCTCCAGGGAGCTTCACATGCTGGATCATTCAGAACGAAGGGCCGACGGCTTCGGCGCCGAACGGCTCGCCGAGGATTTCCTTCGCAAGAAAGGCTTCCGCCCGGTCGCTGCGAACTTTCTCACGCGCGTGGGGGAGATCGACCTCATCATGGAAGACGGGCCCACGCTCGTTTTCATCGAGGTGAAGCGGCGGCGCAACGAGGCCTACGGAGAGCCCGAAGAGTCGGTGACCGCGGCGAAGTGCCGGAAGATCGTCCGCGCGGCCCTCGTCTACCTTCATCGCTATCGCGCCTTCGAACGACTGCTTCGCTTCGACGTGGTGATCGTTGAGCCCGACGGCATCCGCCATCTTCCGGACGCCTTCGACGCGGGGGCGTGGTTTCCGCACTGACCGCGCGCCCTTTTCCGCGCGGAAGAAACTTCGTACGGTAGGCGCATGATGCGGGTACAAGCGCTGCGGGTGCAAGGGTGGAAGCGTTTCCGGGCGCGGGTCGCGCGGGTGCCGGGCGAATACCGCCTTCTTGGTGCGGGCGCTTTTTTTCAACTCGTGTTTCGGCTCGTCACCTATCAGGCGAGCTACGATTACATCGTGCTTCTCGCCTCGGCGGTTAATTTTCTCGGTCGGGGGAAATTCGCGACGCTCCGCACCACGGCCCAGGATCTCTCCGTCATTTACGATTCCGCCGTCACCCACTGGCCTCCGGGATTTTCCGTGGCGATTGTCGCGCTGATTAAACTCCTGGGAAGTCCCTACGCGGCGATGGTCACTTTCGATCTGATTTCGGTGACGCTCTTTTACGCCGCGTGTGGACGACTTCTTGCTCTCATGGGACCGTCCTTTCCCCGGCGCGCCCGTCTCCTCACCGCGCTCACCATCGGTTTTTTTTCTCCGTCCTACCTCGAGTTCTTCACGAATTGCACGAGCCTGTCGTTTTTCCTCTGGGCGCTCATTCTGGTCCTTCCCGATAAAGATGGGCGGGAGCCCGCGCTGAGTCATTGTGGCGCGGCCGGTGCAATCGTCGGGTTGGCTGTCGGCTTCCGGTTCGCGGCCGCGCCTGTTTCCGTCGTGCCAGTCCTGGTCCTGGGAATGGGCGGATGGCGGGACCGCGTTGGACGACGGCGAGCGCTGGCGGCGATCGCGGGCTGGGGGATCGCCCTTTCGCCGCTGGTCTGGTGGAAGTTGGGTTCCTCTTCGCAGACGATTCAGGGATGGAAACCCTCTGGGTTTTATCCCCAGAGCTTTGCGCGGTTCCACGCGTTCGCCGCGGACGCCCTGTTCGGCTCCCATCTCGATGCAGCGATGCCGGACTCGGCGTATGGATTCTCCGGGGTCGTCAACCCGATCCGCTACCAATTCCGCCACCTGCTTTCAGCGCTGGTTCTTCTCTGTTCTCTCGTTGGCGCGCGGCGATGGCTCGGCGACACGAGGGGCCTACCCGAAGGGAAAACAGTTCGACGGATCTTTCTGACGGGAGGGCTCGCCGCGCTGGCGACCGTCGCCATGCTGACCTTCCTGACCTTGGTTCTGCCGCCTGAACAGACGTTGAACGGGTGGGTCTATGTCCAGGAGGCGCGCTATTTCAACGTTTGCCTTCCGTTCGTCGTGTTCGGTATCGCCTACCTGGCGTCCGCGCAGGTGCAGGGCCGAATCGAGCGTGTCCTCCGGCACGTCAGCATTATCGTTTTCATCCTGGCCGGTGCGGCATGGATGACCGATTTCCCCGCGTCGTGGCGTCAGTGGAAAACGGGGCGTCTCGCCGGACCGGTCGAAAGCCATTTTCTGGGGCTACCGGGCTTCGTCGAAACCCTGCGCCGATACTCTCTGCCGGGCGCGAGGAACGCGCTGGTTGAATTCGCCGAGATAGGCAACACGGCCTGGCTCCGGCAATCGGGCGCGACCTACGCGGGCATCCCGAGCGTGATCGTTTCGAACGACGAGCGGCTTCATACTACGCGGGACGTGAACGTGATCGCGATCGTAGGAAGCCGCGAGCGGGAGAATTGCCAGCTCAATTTCCACGCGTTCTGTACCGAGCAGGGAAGCGAGCCTGTGATCTACATGAACGTCGCCATCTGCACGGCTTTTATGTCGGCCGGGACCTAGCGGGCACCAACGCGCGCCCTTTTCCGCGCGGAAGAAACTTCGTACGGTAAGCGCATGGAATCAGTCCAGTCAGACGGTCGCGCCCTGTTCGCCCGGGTCGGCGCCGCCGTCTCCGCGGCCCCGGGTGAGCACCGGCTGCTTGCCGTGGGCGCGCTTTACCAGATCGTCCTTCGCATGCGGACGTATTACGTGTCCTATGACTACGCCTGCCTGTTGTCGTCCGCCATGAATTTTCTTCGCCGTGGTCAGTTCGCGAATCTCAGAGTCAACTCCCAGGACCTCGGCGTGGTCTTTCAAAGAGCGATCACTCACTGGCCGCCCGGATTTTCCGCGATCGTGGCGGCTCTCACCGTGATCCTCCGCACCCCGTACCGGGCGATGGTGGCCTACGATGTGATCTCGATGGCGCTCTTTTTTAGCGCCTGTGCGCGCCTGCTCTGGTTGATGGGCGCGAACCTTCCCCGGAGGGCCCGCTGGCTCTTCGCTTTCACCGTCACGTTCGTGGCGCCTTCGTACATCGACTATTTCACGAACATTACCAGCCTCGCCTTCTTGTTGTGGGCCATCGCATTGACGCTCCCTGATCGCAACGGGCGGGCCCCCTCGGTGAGTTCGTGCGGCGTGGCCGGCGTTCTGCTCGGGGCGACCATTGGATTTCGCTACGCCGCCGCGCCAGCATCGGTGATGCCGATCGCCGTCCTGGCCATGGCGGCCTTGCGCGACCCGAACGAGCGCCGATGCCTCGCCGCCGCCGTGGGGGGATGGATGGCGGGCGTCGCGCCGCTCGTTTTGTGGTCGGTCTTCATCGCCGGCTCATCGGGTTTGGGGCCGATCCGTGCCACGCACGGGTGGTACCCGGGCAGCCTGGCGCGTTTCCATGCTTTTGGCGCCGATGCGATCTTCGGAAACTTCGCCACGATGTATTTTCCCCGGTCAACCTATCACAGGGGTTCGATCGTTAAAACGGCTCAGTTTCAGATCCGGCACCTGATCTCCGCCCTCATTGTTCTTGGCGCGTTCGCAGGTGTTTGCGAACTGATCGGCGCCTCACGAACGTCACCGGAGGGGGCCATCATCCGCCGAATTTTCGCAGCCGGCGTGGCGGCCTCCGCGATCACCATCGCCATGCTTGTTTACCTCACGCTCCGGAACGCCCCCGACGCGGCCCTGAACGGTTGGGTCTACGTCGAGGAGGACCGATATTTTGGCCTGTGTCTTCCGTTCGTCCTTTTCGGCGCGGCGTATCTGGCCGCGGTGCCGGCCCGCTGGTGGGCGAGCCGGTTGCTGAAGGGCGTCATTCTCGCTTCTTTTCTCGTCGGCGGCGGACTCTGGGCGCGCGCGCTCCCGGGGGTGGTCAACGCGGTGCGACGTGGACGGTGGGGCGGGCCCATGGAAAGTCACTTCTTAAATTCCCCGACGTTCGTGGAGGACTTTCAAAAACTCATCGTCCCCGGCGAGCCCTCCGTGGCCCTGGAATTCGGGATGAATGGGAGCCGGTCCTGGCTGCGCGAGGCCTACATCAGTTACCTCGATCTTCCGTCGACGATCGTCTGGGGCGAACAGCCCATCCATACATCTCGGGACGTGGTTGTTCTCGCGTTCGTGGACAGGAACGAGACGCCGGACCATCGAAATGCGTTTGAAAAATTCTGCCGGGAACGCCGCGGCTCCCGTTTGTCGATGCGCGACTACGACGCGTGTCGTGTCGAGATGAAATCCGGGACCTAACGCGCTCGAAAGCGCTGGGGAAAGAACGCGAGGAGAAATTTCAGATGGCGCCAGCCATCGGGCCAGGTGCGAAGATGCGGCGGGCGCCCGCCGCGGGCGTCCGGGTAAAGGGTGACCGGCAATTCAGCGATCTTTAATCCCGCCAGGGAGGCCCTGATAATCATTTCGGATGCGTACTCCATCCCACCGGTCTGAAGTTTCAAATTGAGAATCGCCTCGCGTGAGAAGACGCGGAGGCCGCAGTGGAAGTCCCCCACGCACGAACCGTAAAGAACTCGCGCGAGCCAAGAGAGAAGCGGAACGCCGAAGTAACGATGGCTGAATGGCATCGCGCCGGGCCGGATGTTTCCCGTGAAGCGGTTTCCCATCACCAGGTCCGCCCCCGCTTCGAGAGCATCAATGAGCGGACCCGCTTCAGAAAAATCGTAGCTATCGTCCGAGTCGGCCATCACGACGATCTCTCCCCGCGCTCCCGCGATGCCCGCGGCCAGCGCATGGCCGTATCCGCGCGTCGCCACATCCACCACGCGCGCTCCCTGCGATCGGGCGAGATCCTGCGATCCGTCGGTGCTGCCGTTGTCGGCGATGACGATTTCGGCGTTGAGTCCTCGCGTGGCGATCAGCTTTTGGGCTTTGGCGATGCAGGGGGCGAGCGAGCGAGCTTCGTTCAGGCAGGGCATGACGATCGAAACGTGAGGCGCCGACGGGAGGAGAGGGTTATTTCGCACGAGCCCATGCAACACATTTTGAATTTGCGCGGCAAGAAAAAGTAAATTGACGCTGTGCTGATCAGAAAACTATTCAAAGCCGAAATGGCGCACGCCACCGTCGGCGCCTACACCACCCGTTGCCACCACGTCCACGGGCACAGTTACAAGTTCGAGCTCTTCCTCCGAAGCGACGCGCCGAACGACGCGCAGATGGTTTCCGACTTCAAGGCCGTGAAGGATTCGGGCATCAACGATTTCTTTGATTCCTTCGACCACGCCGTCATGCTCTGGGACAAGGACGTTCGCGCCTCGATCATCGCGCAGATCAATCCGGACCGGCACATCCTCGTGCCGTTCAACCCCACCGCTGAGATGATGTCCAAGTCCTTTTTCCAGGTTTGCACGGCGATCCTCGAAACGGGCCCGAAGCTCAGCGGCGAGAAGGACGCGCACGTGGCGCGCGTCATCGTCCATGAGACCGACACCGGTTACGCTGTGTTCGACGAGAGCGACCAGGCGGCCGACAAATTCGCCCCGCCCGCGTTTGAGACCTGGACCATTTCGGCCGGCATTCGCGCCGCGTGGGCACGCTCGGACTGGTACGACCGCGCCGTGGCCGCGCTCAGAGCGGGCCGGAAGGCCTGAACGTCTCCGGCCGACGGCCCCTTCCCCCTTCCTCACGGGCCGGTTCTTCGGCCAGAATTAATCCAACTTTAAGGCGAAATACCGGCTCGTTCCGGCTATCCTTTTCGAGTTGCCGACGTCGGATAACGATCACTTGAAATAAGCCGGAAACACGGATAAATTCTTCGAAACACGTCGAATTCTAGAGACAAATTATGGACCACCTCTCCGAACTCGAGAACCGCAGCCTTTACACGATCCGCGAGGCCTTTCATCAATATCCCAAGATGGGCCTGCTCTGGTCCATCGGGAAGGATTCCACCGTTCTCCTTCACCTCTGCCTCAAGGCCTTCCTTGGCAAACTTCCCTTCCCGGTTCTCCACATCGACACCTCCTATAAGTTCAAGCAGATGTACGAGCAGCGCGAGGCGCTCGCCAAGGAGTGGGGCTTCAAGGTGATCGTCGCCAAGAACCAGGCCGCGCTCGACGACGGCATGAACCCCGAGAAGGCGGGACGGCTGGCCTGCTGCACTGCGCTCAAGACCAACGCTCTCCAGACCGCGATTCAGGAGCAGGGCTTCCAGGCGATCCTGCTCGGTATCCGCCGAGATGAGCACGGCATCCGCGCGAAGGAGCGGGTGTTCTCTCCGCGCAACTTCAATTTCCAATGGGACTACAAGAACCAGCCGATGGAAATCTGGGAACAGTACAAACCCATGGGCGAGAACGATCACCACTACCGTGTTCATCCGATCCTGAGCTGGACGGAGATGGACATCTGGCAGTACACGCAGCGCGAGAAACTTCCCATCGTCGATCTCTATTTCGCGAAAGACGGTAAACGCTTTCGCAGCATCGGCTGCGAGCGCTGCTGCCAGCCGGTGGACTCGAACGCCGTGACACTTCCCGAAATTCTGGAGGAGCTCCGCACCACCAAGACGTCCGAGCGCGCCGGCCGCGCGCAGGACAAGGAATCCGCCTATATGATGCAGAAGCTCCGCTCGCTGGGATACATGTGAGCGAACAGGACCTCACCAGCATCGTCATCGTCGGCCACGTCGACCATGGGAAGTCGACGTTCATCGGCCGGCTCCTGGTCGACACCAACAATCTTTCTCCCGACCGCCTGGCGGAAATCAAGAAGGCCAGCGAGGAGCACGGGCGCCGGCTCGAGTATGCCTACGTCACCGACCAGTTCGAGGAAGAGCGCGAGAAGAACATCACCATCGACACGAGTCAGACGTTCCTGAAAATTGGCGAGCGCCACTTTCTCATCATCGACGCGCCGGGCCACAAGGAATATCTGAAGAACATGATCACCGGCGCCACGCAGGCGAAAAACGGAATCATCATGCTCGACGTGAACGAGGGCGTGCGCGAGCAGACTGAGAAGCATGCGCGTATCTTGAAGCTTCTCGGCATTCAGCGCGTGGCGGTCTTCATTAACAAAATGGATTTGAAGGAATACTCCGAAGCCGTCTTTAAACAATACGCGGCTGAACTCGACCGGCTGATGCGAGAGTGGGGAATTCCGTCGACAAACATCATTCCGATTTCCGCCTACAATGGCGACAACGTGGCCTCCCGGTCGCCGAAGATGCCGTGGTACACGGGCCCGACCGCGCTCGACTATCTCAACGCCTGCGGTCAGGCCGACGCGGCGCACGCGCCGCAAAAGCTGCGCCTGCCCGTGCAGATCGTTTATGACGTGGACGGGAAACGTCTGGTCATGGGCCGTGTGGAGCAAGGGTCGGTGTCCGCCGGGCAGACACTCACGCTTTTCCCGACGGGACGCCGGGTGACGGTCTCGGAAGTTTTGAAATACCGCGAAAGCGTCAAGCAGGCCGGCGAGGGCGAATGCGTAGCGCTGTCGTTCGCGGGCGCCGACGGCTTCGAACGCGGACAGGTTCTGACCGATCAGCCCGAGGTGAGGCCGGCGTCTCTCGTGGCTGTGCATGCTTTTTGGGCGTTGGCCGATCCGCTCAAGGTGGGTGATGAGATCATCGTCGAATGCCGCACTCAAAGCGCCCCATTCATGGTGGAGCGCGTTTCCGACGAGATTGAGCAGCGGGGGATCTCCCAGCTCGGCACTGGCGAAGTTGGCCAGGTGATGCTCAAGCCCAAATCCGCGATGCTCGTGGACCCGGAGTCGGTCGGGTCCGCGCTTTCGCGCCTCGTTTTTCATAAAAATGGCCAGGTGGCCGGATGCGGGGTGGCCTCACATGTCGAATAATAGATCCATTCGCGTTCTCATCGCGTTCGCGGCCCTGACAGCGTCGCTGGCCCGGCCGGCGTTCGCCTACATTGATCCTGGAACAGGCATGACGTTCGTGTCCGGCATCGGCGCGTTCATTATGGGGTTCATCGCGCTCGCCTTCGGCGCCATCGTCATGACCTTCAAGCGCTGGACCGCCGCGCTGAAGTCACTTTTCGGAAAGAAATAAGGAGGCGACCATCCGCGTTGATCTCGTTCGCCCCGCTTCAGCGGGGTCCTCTCCGCTGTTCCGCCTGACGTCCCTTTTTCTCGCCGCCGCCATTGCCCTTCCTCCGGCCGTTTCGGCCGAATCCACACGGAGCGTGAGCATGTCATCCAAGAAAATGCTGGTCCTGGCTTTGGACGGGTTTGACCCGAACCTGGCCGAAAAATTCATGGCCGAAGGCCTGTTGCCCCACTTCAAGAAACTGGCCGACAGCGGCACCTTCGCCCGCGTGGCCACGTCGAACCCGCCGCAATCGCCAGTCGCCTGGTCCTGCCTGATCTCGGGCGCCAATCCCGGCCACCACGACGTCTTTGACTTCGTTATCCGCGATCCGAAGAGCTACATGCCGGAGATCGGCATGACGGAAAAAAAGAAGACGGGAATGAAGGACCTGTTCGCGGGCCTCACCGGGCCCGCCGTTTCCACGCGTCGCAAGGGTGAGGCGTTCTGGGACGTTCTCGGCAAGAATCACGTGAAAAGCGTGGTGCTGCGCATGCCGGTCAGCTTTCCCGCAACGGAGATGGAAGGCCGTCTTCTTTCCGGGATGGGAACGCCGGACATTCGCGGAACGCAGGGCATGTTCACTTTTTTCACCACGACGGGTCAGAAGGACCCCGAGTCGCGCGGTCGCATCACGCCCGTGAGCTGGAAAGGAAACGTCATCGATAGCGAAGTGGTTGGTCCGCGCGTGCAGGGGCTTACGGGTCCCAAGGACGCCACCGTTTCCCTTCACGTTGAAAAGCTCGGCGCCGGGAAGGTGAAGCTGACCGTCGACGCGACCACGGTGGAGCTCGCGGTCGGCCAGTGGAGCCCCTGGGTACGCCTGAAGTTCAAGGCGAACGTCGTCAACGAGATCACCGGCATCTGCCGCTTCCACCTGAATTCAATCGAGCCGGGTTTCGACCTGTTCATGACGCCGGTGAACATTGACCCGCAGGCGCCCGCCATGCCGATCTCCTATCCGACGGACTATGCCAAGGAGCTCTTCGAGAAAGTGGGCAACTACTACACGCAGGGCATGCCCTACGACACGTGGGCCATGAACGAGGGAAAATTGAGTGAAGAAGTCTTCCTTGAGCAGGC
>JBBRXR010000003.1:0-14698 GCA_038238485.1 Elusimicrobiota bacterium
CGTGATGGCGCACGAGTCTTTTGAGAATGCGGAGATTGCGTCGTTAATGAATGACCGGTTCATCAACATCAAGGTCGACCGCGAAGAACGGCCCGACATCGATTCCATCTATATGAGCGCGGTGCAGGCGTTGACAGGGAGCGGCGGTTGGCCGATGTCCGTGTGGCTGACGCCCGACCTCAAGCCGTTCTACGGGGGAACGTACTTCCCGCCGGAAGAGCGTTACGGCCGGCCCGGTTTTCCGACGATCATCATTCAGCTCGGTGAAATCTACGAGAAGGAACGCGGCCGGATCACCGACGCCTCGAACGATATCACGAGCGCGATCGAACGCGCGTCGAACTCCGCTTTCCGTCAGCAGAAAGAGCTTCCAGCGGCGCGAGAGACCATGGATTCCGCCTTCACCTCCCTCGACGCGGGCTTCGACCGCCAGCGCGGGGGCTTCAGTCCGGCACCGAAGTTTCCCATGCCGGTCTACCTCGATTTCCTGCTCTATTACCACGCGCGCACCGGCAACGCAAAGGCGTTGGAGATGGTTGATTTCACGATGCGCCAGATGATCTTCGGCGGCATCTACGATCAGCTCGGCGGCGGCTTTTCACGCTATTCTACCGACGAGAAGTGGCTCGTTCCCCATTTTGAAAAAATGCTCTACGACAACGCCCAACTTCTGCGCGTCTGCGCCCAGCTCTCGGTCTCCAGTCCGGACCCAGTCTTCCGGCGCGCCGCGCTGGAAACGGCCGCTTACATGAACCGTGACCTTCGGCACGCCGAGGGGGCGTATTTCTCGGCGGAGGACGCCGACAGCGAAGGCAAAGAAGGCACGTTCTATTTGTGGACGCTGGCCGAATTGAAGGCGGTGCTCGGCACCGACGCGGACTCGGCCGCCTCCGCTTACGGCGTGACGCCGAACGGAAATTTCATGGACCCTCACACGCGAGAAGAAGGGATGAATGTCCTTTCGGCCGTGAAACCGGCGGCCCTTCCGCTGGAGAAGGCGGCCGATATCCGCCGTCGCCTGTTCGACCATCGCGCCAAACGTGTGCGTCCGCACCGCGACGAGAAGATCCTGACCGAATGGAACGGCCTCGCCATTTCCGCCCTGGCAAAGACTGGCTTTCTCCTCGGAGAACCGGCGCTGATCGACGACGCCGCGCGCGCCGCCGCTTTCATCCAGACGAAACTCTTCGACCAGTCCACCGGCCGGCTCTATCGTCGCTGGTGCGACGGGGACCGAGCGATCGACGCCCAGCAGGCCGACCACGCGATGCTTGTGGAAGGCCTCCTCGACCTTTTTGAGGCCGGCGGTGACGCGCGCTGGCTGACCTTCGCGCTCTTGCTTCAGGAAGCGCAAGACCGGCGGTTTTTCGACGCGGCCGGCGGCGGGTACTTTATGAATGAGGAGGCTCCGGACCTTCTTGTTCGGTTGAAGGAAGATGGCGACAACGTGATCCCCTCGGGAAGCTCCGTGGCCGCGATGAACGGCGTGCGTCTGACGGCCCTCACCGGCCGGACCGAGTTTCGCGACAAGGCGCTGGCCACGCTCAGGGCCTTTTCTTCGTCGCTGACCGATCGACCGTTCACCGTAGCGAAGATGATCCCGGCCCTGGATTGGGAAGCGTCAGGTCACGTCCAGGTGGTGATCGTCGGCAGGCGCGACGACGCGACGACGGCCGCACTGGCCGCGGTGCTTCGCCGCCCCGCCAATGCCCCACGCCAGATGATTCTGATCGAACCGGAACGCCAGGCCGAAGTGGGAAAGGTCCTTCCCCATGTGGCCGTCATGCGGCCGGGCAATGGCCACGCCACCGCGTTCGTCTGCAAAGACTTTTCCTGCCGGGAGCCCGTGGGTGAACCGAGCGCGCTCGAGCGCCTTCTGGCGAGCCCGTCGTAAGGATTTGTCGAAGGCTTCAATTTAAAGTTTCATGGATTCGGTTCCGTCGTAGACGTTCCGTTTTGGAAGGAGAAGCAAATGTCAGAGACGTACATGTCCCGCGCGGGACTTGAAAAGCTTAAGAAAGAGCTAGAGATGCTGACCCAGCGCAAAAAAGAGCTCTCAAATGAAATCGGTGAGACGCGCGAACAGGGCGACCTGCGCGAGAACGCCGGCTACCACTTTGCCCGCGAAAAACAGTCGGAGACGCTTCGCCGGATCAACGAGATCCACGACCGCATCAGCAGTGCGAAGATTATCGACGACCTCAACTTGCCCAAGGACGAAGTTACCATCGGGATGAAGGTGACGATCCGCGACGCCGACGGCGACAATTACGAATACACGTTGGTGGGGTCCGAGGAGTCGGATCCGTCCATCGGAAAAATCTCGGTCCATGCGCCCATCGCGCAGGGCCTCCTTGGTCACAAGGTGGATGAAGACGTCACCATCCAGCTTCCCGGCGGACCGACGCAGTTCAAGATCCTGAAAATCGAACTTTCCATCTGACCCGTCTCCACTGAGCCACCTCTCATGAAAGTCTGCCACCGGCTGATCACTCTCCTGACGTTGTCCTGCCTCGCATTCGCGACGCCGGCCTGCAGCCAGTCTCCCGACGAAACCCAGACCTCCACGACCGCCGCGAAAGGGGCGCCACCGGTGTGGGGCGACCTCCCCAACGACCGTCCGTCCTGCATTCGCGGCATTCACCTGACATCGTGGTACACGGGCACCAAGAAAGGGCGCGCCCGCTTTGAGAAGCTCCTTGCGGACACGGAGATCAACACCGTCGTCATCGACATCAAGGAGTCCGAAGGCGACGTCTACATCCCCGGCGTGAAGCTCGACGGAAAACCGAACTTCGTCAACGCGATGCCGGACATCAAGGAATACATCAAGTACTTGAAAGATCGCGGCATCTACGTGATCGCCCGGCAGACTATTTTCCACGACAACAAACTCGCTCGAGAGAAGCCCGAGTGGGCCATTCGCTCCTCGAGCCCGATCCCCAAAGCAGCCGAAAAGGGCTATCGCGCCGACGTCTGGGTCGACAAGAAAGGCTCCGGCTGGGCCGACGGATACAACCCGGAAGTCTGGAAGTACAACATCGACATCGCTGAGAAAGCGGGCGAGCTCGGTTTTCAGGAAGTGCAGTTTGATTACGTTCGCTTTCCCTCCGACGGCCAAACCAAACTTTGCGTGTATTCCAAACCGCATTCGTCCGCGACCGCCGTGAAAGCCCTGGAAGATTTCCTCGAGCGCGCCCACACCAAATTGAAGGCGCAGGGCGTCGGCCTCTCGATTGACGTTTTCGGTCTGGTGGGATCGTCCACCGGCGACCTCGGCATCGGCCAGAAGCTTGACCGGCTGATCGGGCACGTCGACGCGATTTCCCCGATGATGTACCCGTCTCATTACTACGCGGGTGAATTTGGAATCAAGGACCCCAACTCCAGCCCCTACGAAACGATCTACCACAGCATCAGGGACACGAAGCGCGTCGTCGGAAACCATCCCGTCGAGCTCCGGCCTTGGCTCCAGGACTTTTCGCTCGGCGTGAAATATGACGGCAAGAAGATCCGCGACCAGATCGATGCCGCCGCCGATCTCGGGGTCAACGAATGGCTGCTGTGGAACCCCGCCTGTCGCTACACGCGAGGCGGACTGATGCCGCCGATGAACGAGGAAGAGAAAGCCGAGGAAGCCAAACGCGCCGCCGAAGAGAAAAAGGAAAAGGCGGCCAAGGCCGAAAAGGAAGGAACGACCGAGAAGGCGGAGAAACCGGTGGAACACAAGCCGGCAGAAAAAACAGTTTTGGAGAAGAAAACGACGGAGAAGAAACCGGCCGAGAAGAAGCCCGTCCTGAAGAAGCCGGTGGAAAAGAAAACGACGGAGAAGAAGACCCCGCCGAAAAAGGGTTAAGCCGCCTCGGCCCGGGGAGGGCCGGGACGGCGCAGCGCCGCCTCGCGAAATTCGGCCGAACGAATGGCATGCGCCGCGCGATGAGCAAACGTCGACGCCACCGCGATTTCTTCATCCTGAAAATCCGCTTTCGTCGCCACCCGCGAAATCGCCAGAACTCCCACCACCTCACCCTTGATCGTCTGCAGCGGCACGGCGAGAATGGACCTCGGACCGTTCACCCGTTCTCGGAACGTCGGATCTTCGGTGAGGTTCGACGTCCATTTCGGTTCGTGCTGCTCGAACGTCCAACCGATGATTCCCTCGCCACTGTGCACGTGCAGGCCGGCGTGGTCCCCCGCGCGTTCGCCGCGCGACACGACCGCCTCGAGACGGCCCGTCAATTTGTTCCAGAGGAAAACGGTGGCGATATCCCCCTCCACCAGCGAAAGTGCTCCTTCGGCGATCGCGACGAGTGTGGCCGCTGTGGAATGGGCGGACGCGAGGAAGGCCGCCGTGACGCAGCTTCCCATCTCCACGGTGTGGCGCAACTCTTCCATCTGCTGAAGCCGGTGAGCGCAGAGCGCGACTGATCGCGCGAGCAGTCGAACGAACCGCTGGTCTTCCTCACTGAAAGCGCCCAACTCGGCGGACGAAACGCTGAGTACGCCGAACACCTCCGCTTCGGAAATGAAAATCGGAGCGCAGAAGCGGGCCATGGCTGTGGCGTCCCAATGGCACTCCAGGCCCGAGTCCGAGGGATGCGCCGAGACACACTCTTGTTGGGTGACAGCCGGGGACGCGGATATGGGAACGGCATGACCGGCAAGATCGCCGCTCAATCGCAGAGATAAGCGATCCGCTACCAGGAGCGCCCGGAGTTCGGTCGGGCGATCACCGCCGATGGCGCTGGCAAGCAAAGGCGAGATCTGCGCCAGGACGGCGCCCAGGTCCTTGGTGGCGCACGCCCGGTTGAGATAATGCGTCAGGACCGCAATGGCGCGGATGCGAACCAGCCTCTTGCGATCAATATCGTCTTTGCGTCGAAGAAGATTCAGCGCGAGGCACGCGATCGCCACGGTGAGGAGCATGAATACCAGCCGGGCGGCCAGGTCGGCCAGCGTCGCCGCCTTGACCTCGGAGAGCGACAGGAGCACGGCCACGCCGTACAACACGATGCCTCCGAAGCCGTTGAAGAGAATGATGTTCCAGTCGCGATGGAAGGCGTGAACGATCAGCGGGACGAAGTAAATGAAGTACAGCGGGCTCGCGACGCCGCCGGTGTAATAGATCGAGAATGACATCGCCACCAGATCGAGCCCGGAGAGAAGGTAATCGGCGGCGCGGGTGAATTTTGTGTTGAGGAAGATCGTCAGCGAGACGAGCTCGAGCGCGACATACGCGGAGAAAACCACCGTCATCGGAATCATGTCCGCCATAGCGCCGCCGGCCCACAAGGCGGCGCAGATCAAATAGGTCGGAATCGAGACCCAGAGACGGATGGTATTGTCGAACCGGATCTTCTGCCAGCGGACTTCGTTTGCGTCTGACGGAGTGTCAGAGATCTCGGATTCGGAAGGAAAATCGTCATCGTCAGCGGGCAGCAGGGAGGCCGCGTCGACGGGTGGTTGGAAGGCAAAGATATCTTTGAGACGCGGCCATTTCATTAGGGTGATTCAGTGTAATGCCAAAAGTCACTGATGCCAGCTATTCCCCGACGGAACCACCCCTAGAACACCGCGTGAAATAGAAGTCCCCTAGAGCGTGTGCTTCGGCGCCTCCTGCTTCACTTCCTCATGAAGGACGTCTTCCAGATCGTCCTGAATCATGGGATCGTCGTCCTTCAATTCTTCGAATTTATTCGGATCGTAGCTGAGGCCGTTGTACGGCCGCGGCACGCGATTGCCCGCCAGCGTGGCCTGCGCTTTGATGGCCTGATCCCGCTTCGCGTGAAGGATCTGGGGCGGGTTCATCCAGAGGGCGGCAGCGACCGCCACCGACGATAAAACAAGAAATGCGAGAACCACCGATTCGCGAGCGGAGATTTTCTGAGCCGTTGGTTCTTCGACGAAGTCGCGCCGCCAAGGCGCGTTTTTCAGGTAGTGGCCGGGAGCGGTATGGACCCGCGGATCCTCGGTTCTGGTCTTTCTCTTTCTCATGGCCACTCCTTCAGCTCGTCGGGCTGTTCTTCCCGTCTCCTGGAGGCCGGCCCATGCCGTCTATCCGGAGCCCGTTCGACGAAACAGATCTGTTTTTAGGTTCGAAACGCGATCCAAGAACAACTTGCCATCCAAATGGTCGACTTCATGTTGCAACGCCAATGCCTCGAAGCCGTGCGCGCTGATCTCCTGCGTTTCGCCGTTTTCGTTCCGGTATTGGACACGGACCCGCTGATGCCGACGAACATTGGCGAGAAGATCGGGAACCGAGAGACACCCTTCACGCGGCGTCTGCGCGCCATCCCCCTCCAGCACTTTGGGATTCACGATGACGATCGGCCCTCCATAGGACGAATCGATTTTTCGCTTCATGGTCACGCGACCGACATCGATCACACTCACCCTGAGAGACACGCCAATCTGCGGAGCGGCGAGCCCGACGCCTGGGGACGCGCGCATGGTTTCCCACAGATCGGCGACCAGCGATTTCAGCTCGGAATCAAACGAAGTGACTGACTGACAGGGCGTGGAGAGGATGTCGTCAGGAAACAGGCGGATGGAGCGGGCCGGCATTCAGAGCGGCTCCGCATCGACGCGGCGAATACCGATCTTGGTTTTCATCGAGGATGCGAGGCGAGAAAGATCGCGCTTGATCACGGTGTAGGCGGCTTTCGAGGGCAATTCTCCCTCGATAAACAAGATGTAGCCCGCTGCGGGACCGGATGTGGTGCGATGCGTCGAGAGATCTGTAATGTTGAATTTCCGTCGAGAGAGCGCGTTCGTGACTCGAAAGACGATTCCGGGCTGGTCCTGGCCATGCACCGACACGATGCAGGTCTCGCGCGAAGGTCGAAAGCCGACCTGCCGCGCGGAGATCTCCTTGATCCCCGCAATGAGTCCCCGTTTGGCTCGAAGCGATTTAAGTGTTGCCCCCAATCTCGCCGCTGGCACCCGGGATGGGGAGGTCATTATTAAGAAAATCGCGAACTCGGAACCAAGACGCATCATGGAGGAGTCTTCAAGGTTCGTATGAAGATCGAAAAGCGCCTTGGTCACGGCCGCCACGATCCCCGGTCGATCCTCTCCGGACGCCCACAAAAGATAGTGCTGTGTCATAGGGGGAGGTTAGCGAAAAACCGGAATAATATGATAGGATTCCACCCCTCCGAGAGAGGAGCATTTCCTACCTCGCAAGAATAATCCCACGAGAATGCACTGAGAGTAAATCGCCCTCGGGCGACGCGTTTTCTGTTGCAGGTTCGTCATTTGGAAGGACATCGAAAGAATCATGAGCAGCGCGATCGGAACTCAGAAAAAAACTTTTAACGTCGCGGTTGTCGGAGCCACTGGCGCCGTCGGCCTTGAAATGGTCCGAATGCTGGAGCTCCGGAAATTTCCTGTCAAGAATCTGCGCTTATTCGCCAGCGAGCGGTCCGCTGGAAAATCGCTGACGTACAGCAATAAACAGATTTCCGTGGAAACCCTCTGCGCTGAGGCCATCAAAGACATTGACATTGCGGTATTTTCGGCCGGATCGGATATTTCCAAGGAGTTCGCCCCCCTCTTTGCAGCCAAAGGCATCTTCGTCATCGATAACTCCAGCGCGTGGCGCATGGACGCGAAGGTTCCCTTAACCGTCCCGGAAGTCAACCCTGATTCCGTCCGGAAAGATACCAAGATTATCGCGAACCCGAATTGCTCGACCATCCAAATGGTCGTGGTACTCAAGCCTTTGCACGACGCTGCCGGCCTTGAAGCTGTCCGCGTCGCCACCTATCAATCTGTTTCCGGCGCCGGCCAGAGGGGCATTGAGGAGCTCGAGGAGCAGACGAAGGCTTGGGCTCAAGGCAAGCCGATTCCCCTTTCCAAGAAGATTCCTCATCAGATCGCTTTCAACCTGGTGCCCCAGATCGACGTCTTCATGGACAACGGCTACACCAAAGAAGAAATGAAGATGGTGAACGAGACTCAGAAAATCATGGGTCTTCCCGACACGAAGGTATCGGCGACCTGCATACGGGTTCCGGTGTTCCGTTCCCATTCAGAAGCCGTCTGGATTGAGACCCGTCGCCCCCTGTCCGTAGCCGAAGCCAAGAAGCTTCTTTCGACCGCCCCTGGCGTAGTCCTGCAAGACGATCCGGCCAACGGTATTTACCCCATGCCCCTGCCGGCTGAAGGTCAGCAGACGACCTATGTGGGCCGTATCCGCCAGGACCTGGTTTCGCCTAAGGGCCTGACCTTTTGGGTCGTCTCTGACAATTTATTGAAAGGCGCGGCGCTTAATGCCGTGCAAATCGCAGAGTTATTGGTGGAGAAGGGCCTGGTCTAGCTGTTCCACGTGGAACAAGAGACCTGGCGATTCACCACATCCCAACGTTCCACGTGGAACGTATTGAAGATCATGGGCGTAGGCCGCCGGAAGCCTCGGCAGTCCCCCAGGAGGAAAAAATGACTGACTTTCGTCGCTTGGCGTTGCTAGCAACGCTCATCGCACTCGCTCCCATCACGGCGTCGGCCGAGGTGGTGGGTAAGAGCATCGCCACGATTAATGGCGAGGCGATCTACATGAACGATTTTGAGAACAACTGGCAGGCCTACATGGAGCAACAGCATCACACGAGCTCCGCAACCGTCACCCAGGCTTGGACCAACGATAATAAGACCGCGCTTCTCGATCAGATGATTGAAGAAAAGCTTCTTCTTCAGGAAGCCAATAAGCGCAAAATTGTTGTCCCCAAGCGTCAACTTGAGGAAGGAATTCAGCAGGTCAAGAACCGATTCAAGATTTTGCCTCCGGGCCAGCGGCCATCCAAGCAGGACTTTGAGCGGCCGCTCACCCCGGCCGAGAACACCGAGTTCCTGAAAGAATTAAAGGGACAGGAATTGAGCGAAGTTGAATTTGAACAGAAGATAAACGACCAGCTCAAGGTTGTCCGCCTGACGGAAGAAGAAATCCGGGGCAAAGTGGGGATTCCTTTCAAAGAAGAGAAAGGGGATGAAACCGCCCAACGCGATTTAACGCCTGACTATGAGAAAGAGGCGCAGGCTCTCTTCGATAAGCTCGAAGTCAAGTTTAACGACAAATCCTTCAAGCCGAGCCCGGACAATGAAGTGGACCAGATGGTGGAAGTCCTGAAGTCGCGCCTCGGTGAAGCCGTGAAGGCCAGCCACATTCTGATTCGCTCCCCAAAGACCGACGACGCAAAGAAGCGTCAGGCCGCCCAGGACAAAGCCAAGCAGATCAAAAAGCAGATAGCGGACGGCGCTGATTTCGACGAGATGGCCCGTAAAAACTCCGACGACTCCAGCGCCCGTTCAGGAGGAGACCTCGGATATTTCAGCAAAGGCCAGATGGTTCCGGAATTTGAGAAAGCCGCCTTCGCCCTGCCGGTCGGAGGAGTCTCTGACGTTGTCGAAACGCCGTTCGGTTATCACATCATCAAGGTGGACGAAAAGCGTGCAGCTCGAAAGCTGCGATTTGACGACGTGAAAACGGACCTCGCTGGATATATTTATCAGAAGAAAATGCGGGACCGCTTCGAACAGTTCGTCGGCGACCTCCGCAAGAAAGCAGACGTTAAGATTCTCATCGATCTCAAAAAAACTGACAAAGGATAAAGCCAGCTTCTCCGACGGAAAGGGCCGTTGACGCCCCGCGGATCAAATTGGTATACACACCGCCTTATGCTTATGAAAACGTATCAGCCTAGAGAGCAAGCAGTTGTGCGTGGATGGCATCTCGTCGACGCTAAAGACAAGGTTTTGGGACGTCTCGCGACGGAAGTCGCGCGCGTTCTGATGGGAAAGGGGAAGCGCGATTTCGCTCCTCACGTTGACTGCGGCGACCATGTCGTCATCGTTAACGCTGAGAGCATTCGCATCACCGGAAACAATAAACCGACCCAGAAGATGGACTTCCGGCATTCGGGTTATCCGGGTGGAGACACGATGACCCCGTACGGTGAATTTTTGCGGACCAAGCCGGAACGCGCGATCCGTCTCGCGATTTCAGGAATGCTCAGCAAGACTCGTCTTCGGGATCGCCAGTTGGCTCGCCTGAAAATTTATAAGGGAAGCACCCATCCGCACGGAGCTCAGTTCGCTACCAAAGCGAAACCTGAGACCGCTGCTGCTCCGGCTGCTTAAGGTTAAGTCATGTCCGAAATTGAATATCCGCTCTGGTCGGTTGGTCGTCGCAAAGAAAGCATCGCGCGCGTTCGCACGATTCCTGGGACTGGCCGCCTCCTCATCAACGACAAATCCGTGAATGACTACTTCGGTGGCCACGTTCGCGCCCGAATGGAAGCCGTCATTCCGCTCCAGCATTCGAGGGGCGCCAACAGCTTCGACTACCACGTGACAGTGCTCGGCGGCGGTGTGACCGGTCAGTCCGGCGCCGTGTCGCTTGGTCTTGCCCGCGCTATCGTCGAAATTGATCCGACGCTTCGCTCCACGCTCCGTCGTGAAGGTCTCTTGACCCGCGACCCGCGCATGGTCGAACGTAAGAAGCCCGGCCAGCCGAAAGCTCGTCGCCGCTTCCAGCACTCGAAGCGTTAAAATCCGAACCAACAAAACGACAGATTCCATCGCCTCTTTGTTCCGCGTCACTCGACTTGTCGAGCGGCACCGGAGCAAAGAGGCGTTGTCTTTGTTGGTCACCCTTCGACGATCGATCCCATCCACAATGACCGCCGATTGGTGGGGCCTCCGCGGCGAAGCCCTCCAGCTTCAGGGAGATTTTCGCGAAGCCTACACCTCTTACCGCCGCGCCCACGCACGTCTGACGGCGGCGGGAGACTCTTGGCGGCTTGCCGAGATCACGCTTCGACTCGGCGACACCGCCCGCCAACTCGAACGGTTCAAGGAAGCCCTCCGCTGGTACGCCGCAGCAAAGAAGTACGCGAACGCCGCCTCCAGTCTTCGGCTCGCCCTGGACGCAAGCACCGGGGAAGGGATGGCCCTTCGGGGGCTCGGCCGTTATCCCGACGCCCTTCGCGCCTTCTCGACACTACTCGCCACCTACCGACGGCGGCGTGATCGCGAAGGAGCGGCCTACATCCTTTGGGCGATGGGGAGCACGGCGCGCTTCGCGGGACGGCTGGCTTCCGCCGCTCGCCACCTCCGTGCCGCCGCTGCCGCCTATGGAAAATTGGGCGACGCCAGCGGACTCGCGTACGCCCGCTGTGGATGGGGGGGAACACTTCGGATGATGGGATACGCGGAACAGTCCCGCAGACTCTATGCCCAGGCCTATGGAACATTCCAGCGGGAGGGCGACCGGTTCGGTATGGCCTATTCCTCCTGTGGACAAGGGAATGGCTTTCGTATGAGCGGACACTTATCCAAGGCGCTGCCGTTCATGGCCCGCGCGGAACGGGGATACCGTGCTCTTCGGCTTCACGGTCCGCTGGGTTTTGTTTTGTGGAGCCGCGCCCAACTTTTGATTGAACGCGGCGATTGGCTCGCCGCCAAACGACAGCTCACGCAGGCGCGAACGGCGTTTGAAAAGTCGAACGACCCGCGTGGCCTTGTGTATGTCGCACTTGGTGTCGCCGAACTCGCTCGCGCTCAGGGGAAGAGTTTCAAGCCCGCATTCCGTCGAGCCGGGATTGCCGCTCGTCGGCTCCACCTGTCCCTCGAAGAAACGCACGCGCGCGTTCGCTCTGGAGAGGCGTCCATTTCCGCCTATCGTTCACTTGGCGTTTCAATTCGAGATTTTTCCCGCTACCGTTCCCTCCCCTGATCCCGTCCGGAAACGACGAAAAAACCGCTAGTTTTCAACACGTTTCCCCCTCAAGCTCATTCCTAATGGGTCCGTTCGGAAAGCACCACAACTGCCCGGACCTTTTAAAAAATCCCTTGAAACAGAAGGTGAATCCTTCTACAAACAAGGGTCGTTTATGGAGTTATCAGGAGGAGGAGCCGTGAAGAAGAACGAATTAATCGATCGGGTCACCAGAGAGGCGCGGATACGCCGCTCCGAGGCCGTCAGGGCCGTTAAGGCCGTGGTTGGCTCGATCCGTGCAACGATCTCTGAAGGGGGGAAAATTTCCCTCTCAGGGCTTGGGACATTTAAGGTCAAGTCACGCAAAGCTCGCCCCGGTCGCAACCCCAAGACCGGCGAGACCATCCAGATCCCCATCGGACGGAAGATCTCGTTCAAGCCGAGCCTCGCGTTGAAGAAGCTGATCAAGACACCCAGCTCAAACAGCAACAGAGACGCGAACGCAGCTTAAGGTTTTCGACGCCGGCGCCCGGCCGACGCCCGACCTTCGGGAATAATGCCAGCTATTGGCTCCTCCCCCCGAGGCTCCGGTGCCGTCCGGGCGCTGTATTTTTTGCTCAATTAACCTGCCGAGATCCTCCGTCGCTCCTTCCCGCCGAACCAGGCCGTCTCGACCGCCTGTTTTGTTAAACTCCGCATCCTATGATCCCCGCACCCAAGAAGGTCGCAAACCTGCCTCCTTATATATTCGGTCGCATCAAAGCGCTCACGATTGAAGCGGCCTCAAAAAATCTGGACGTCATCGATCTATCGATGGGCAATCCCGACCTGCCCACGCCCAAACCGATTGTCGATCGGCTGATCGAGACCATCGGCGAACATCCGCGTACGCATCGCTATCCGCAAGCCAAGGGCATGCCAAAATTTCGGCGAGCCGTGACGGACTGGATGAAAAAGCGTTTTGACGTGTCCCTCAATCCGGAGAACGAAGTTTGCGCTTTGATCGGCTCCAAGGAAGGCATCGCGAGCCTTTGCGCAACCTACCTTCAGCCAGGGGACATTGCGCTTGTCCCGAGCCCCTGCTATCCCGTTCATTTCTTCGGCGTGGTTCTCGCGGGAGCGAAGCCGTATCTGCTCCCGATCAACGAAAAAAACAACTACATGCCGGAGCTCGAGAAAATTCCGGAAGCGGTTTGCCGGAAGGCCAAGATCCTGTTTCTGAATTATCCGAACAATCCTACGGCCGCGACACTCGATGATCCTTCCTACCTTCGCGAAGCCATCCGCTTCTGCAAGAAGTATGGAATTCTCCTCTGCTACGACAACGCCTATTCTGAGATCACCTTTGACGATTACGAGCCGGGCTCTCTGTTTCAACTTCCAGGCTCGCGAGACGTCGGACTCGAATTTCACTCCTTCTCGAAGACCTACAACATGGCCGGCTGGCGTCTTGGCTGGGCATGCGGTCCCGAGAAGCTGCTGGCGCCGCTGGCGAAGTACAAGTCGTACATCGACTATGGCGCGCCCACTTTCATCCAACTCTCCGGCGTGAAAGCGCTCGAGACCTGGCCGTCCTACGTGAGGGAGCTCAGTGCCGTCTATCAGCGCCGCCGCGATTATCTTCACGAAGGGCTCACGGGCCTCGGGTGGAATCTGCGCAAGCCCAGGGCCACGATGTACCTTTGGGCGGCCATCCCGGAACCGTACAGGAAACTCGGTTCTCTCAAGTTCTGCGAGAAATTAATTCAGGACACCGGCATCGCTTTATCTCCTGGCGTCGGCTTCGGACCGGAGGGGGAAGGCTTCGTGCGCTTTGCTCTCGTCACGCGGGATTCGCGCATGTATGACATGCTGGTTCGCATGAAGAAATTCCTCGGTGTGAACGGCTACACGGTGAAGAAGCCGAAGTACGGCAATAAACCCGAGGCGATCTTCGGATGAAGTCAAAAGTCAGGATCGCGCTTGCCGGCTTCGGCGTGGTCGGCGGTGGAACCCTTCAGCTCCTTCGAGAGCACAAGGCGGACGTCGAATCGCGCGTCGGCGCGCCCGTTGAGGTGAAATGGCTGCTCAGCCGCAAGAAAAAGCCGGCGAGTCTCGTCGGCGCCGGGGTGCGCCAGACCACGAATTGGCGCGACATCGTGAACGATCCCGAGGTCGACTGCATCGTTGAACTCATCGGCGGCACCGAACCTGCCCGCACGATGATCGTCGAAGCGCTCCGCGCCGGCAAACACATCGTCACCGCGAATAAAGCGGTTCTCTCCAAGCACTGGAATGAAATTTTCGGACTCGCGCAGGCGCGCCACAAGCTTGTCTACTTTGAAGCGGCCGTCGGCGGCGGCGTCCCCATCGGTCAGGCCCTGAATGAAGGTCTCGCGGGTAACCGCATCCGCAAGATTGCGGGCATTTTGAACGGCACCACCAATTACATTCTCACGCGCATGCAGGAAGAAGACCTTCCGTACGCGACGGCCCTGAAAGAAGCGCGCAAAGCCGGATTCGCCGAAGCGGACCCGACCTTCGATATCGAAGGCATCGACGCGGCGCAGAAGCTGTCGATCCTCGCGTCGCTGGCCGCAGGCGTCTGGATCTCACCCGAGCACGTTCATTGCGAAGGAATCTCCAGGTTGCACGACACTGACATGCGCCTGATCCAGGACCGGCTCCGCAGCGTGGTGAAGCTTCTTGCGATCGCCGAGTCGACCGAAAAGGGCTGGATCCTTCGCGTGCATCCGACTCTCGTGCCGCGCAAACACCCGTTCGCCAACGTTCGCAACGAATTCAACGCGGTCTCCCTGCACGGCAACGCCGCGGGCGATGTCATGCTCTACGGAAAGGGCGCCGGCCGTCTGCCGACGTCGAGCGCCGTTTTGTCCGACATCATTTTCCTTTGCCGTCAGATCGCCAACGGAACGGCCGGCGAACTTCCGTACGTCACCTGCCCGCCCCATCGAAAAGCGATCATCGCGCGCTTCGACC
>JBBRXR010000004.1:0-14336 GCA_038238485.1 Elusimicrobiota bacterium
GTCGAGGTCCACGACGAGCCGGTCCAGTAACTCTGCGAGCCGTCCGCTTCCTTGATGCGCAGGAGAACGTTCGCCAGACGGCCGGGCAAAACGTCCTGCGCGGTACCCGAGGCGATGGTGATGACGCTCACGTTCGGCGGGCTGAATGGGAACGTGGCCGTTGCCGTCGGCGTCGTGAGGTCGACGGTGAAGAAATTTGTGGTCAGCGCGTTCTCAAGATTTCCGGCGCGGTCAACGGCGCGCGAGATCGCATAGTAACTCGTGTTATCTGTGAAAGCGCCGCCAGGAAGGCCCATCGCGAAGGTGCCGCTCGAAACCCCGGTAAACGGTGCGATGTTCCAATACTGCGTGGTGCCCGAGAACGAACCCGCGAGGCCGTTCCACCACTTGTTGTCCGACGCGCGCTGGAGGCTGACCTGCGCTCCGTCGCTCGCCAGGCCGGCCTGGAAATTGCGCGGAGACGCGAAGGCGCTGCGGTCATCGGCGGTGCCGGAGATCGTGCTGATGTTGCGCACGAACCCGTTGTTGGCCGGGTTCGTCACGACCGACGCGGGCTTAACCGTGTCGTACGTGAAGGTGAATTCTTTGTCGGGCGACTCGGTGTTGCCGGCAAGGTCGACGGCCCGCACGATTGTCTTGTAGCGATAGTTGCTTTCCCACAGCGTCGTCGCGGTCGGCTGCGTCCACTGATAGTACTTCGTGGCATCGGCGAGGAGCGTGGGCGCGATAAAGAAGTCGGTGATGCCGGCGTTCCACGCCGTCGTCGGATCGGCGCCGCCGTTCCAGTAGGTGTACGTGACGTCGTCGCCGCGCTGCATGCGCAGACGGAACTGTGTGCCGGGCTGAAGTGAAAGGCCCGACGCGCCTGCGCCCTCTGAAATATTACCGATGACCGAAGCCGGCGGCGTGTTCCGCACCGAGGCGTCGATCGGCGTGGCCACTGAGCTTGTTGGCTGCGTGTTGTCGTGGACGAACGAAATGCCCGCCGCGTCGGCAATGATTGTGGCGTCGAGAACGTTCGTCGCGTTGCCGGCGGCGTCGGTGGCTTCCACCCACATGTAATACGTGACGTTGGTGACGAGCGGCGGCATCGAGATGGTCCACGACGACGCGAAAACGGTCGCGGTAGCGCGATAAATCGCCGGGGCGAACGAATTCGACGGCTGGTCGAAATAACCGACCGGTGGCGGGTCCGCGCGCTTGAGGACCACGCGCACCTGCGAAATCGGCGAGTTGCCGAGGCCCGCGTCCGACACTGTGCCGGTGCTGAGCGTGAGCTGCGACGATCGATACTTACCGCCGTTTTGCGGGAACGAGATCGCGACGGTCGGGGCCTGGTTGTCGAACGAAACGGTGATGCCCGCGCTGCCGGCGGGGCTGACGTCCGGAAATTCCTGATTGAGGGCCTGATCGCGCGCGAGCGGCAGGATCAGATACGAATCACCCGACGCGAACGGAATCGATCCGGAGTTGTACGTCCAGAACGTCGCGCTGGGCGAGAGCGTGGTCGTGAAATAGGTGGGGCTCACGCCAGTGAAGCTCGCGCCGGTCCACCAGCGGTTGTTGCTGATCTGCTTGAAGGCAATGCGCATGTCGCCGGCGAGCAGGCTCGACGGATTCGATTCCCCGTTTGGCGTGTCCGTCACCGTTCCCTGGATCAGGTTAAGGGAATTGACTCGGCCTGCGAGCGGTGAGGTCACCGTGGACGTCGGCTTCGTGACGTCGTAGGTGAAGGTGCTGGTGGCGACCACTGAGAAGTTGCCCGAGTTGTCCTGGGCGCGCGCTTCCACGCGGTAGCGGCGGTCGTTAAAAAGATTGAGCTGGGCCGAGTTGAACGTCCAATTGGCGAGCGTCCCGCCGTTGACGCCGAGGAACACACGGGCGCCAGACGAGAAGCTCGCGCCGGCGAACCACGTGCCCGATGAGATGTCTGTGATCGCGACGGTGACGGTTGAGACAGCGGACGCGCTGACGCCCGGGTCCGCCGAGGTACCGGCCATTGGCGTGGACACGCTCACCAGCGAGTAGTAGTTGCCCGTCACCGGCTGCGTGATCGAAACCGTCGGAATCGTGGTGTCGAATGTAAAAGTGATGGTCGAGTAAACCGCCGAAAACTGGCCGGCGTAGTCTTGCGCGCGCGCCACGACCGTGTAAAGGGATTCGCTGAGCATCGCGGGCGGCACCGTGTAATGCCAGTTCGTCTCCGAGTCCTTGATGCCGTTGATCCAGACGGCGGTGGTGGTCCACGACGAGCCCGTCCAATAATACGTCGGCGCGCTGCCGGTCGAGATGCGGAGTTCGGGGTGATCGAAACCGGCCGCCGTGGAGTCGTCGGTACCGGAAATCAAGGTGAGCGCCGCGAGCGTCGCGGCGTTGGTCGGCGCGGTGATCGCGATCGTGGGCGCCGAGTTGTCCACCACGAAGGTCAGGATCGCGGGCGAGGCCTGCCGGTTGCCGGTTCCCGAACCGTCCCAGGCGAAGGTATCGTCTTCCGCGCGCGACTCAAGGGTGAAAGTTCGATGACCGCTGACATCGAGCGCGGGCAGCCAGTCGGAGGTGTTGATGTCGGTCTGATAGCGCCAGACGTTGGCGTTGGTCAGCTGCCAGGCGGTGGTCGCCGTGACGGTATAAGACGAGAAATTGGTGCCCGTCCAATAATAGGTGTTGGCGCCATTCAGGTAGGACAGGCGGATGCGAACTTCCTTGATTCCCACGCCCACGTCCGAGCGGGCACCCGTGAAGCGGGAGTCGACCGTGCCGAAGTGGCCCACGTTCCCCGGCACATAACGGCCGGTGCCGGCGATGGCGCTGTCCGCCGGGAAGGAAATCGTGCTGGTCGGGGCAACCTTGTCGACAGTGACGTTGATCGATGACGTGCCCACCGTAAACACGGATTGGAAGTTGCCTGCGGTGTCCGCCGCACGCGACATCATCGTGTAGCTGAAGCCCGTCGCCATCTTGCTGTCCATGCCCGTCGGCGCGTACATCCACGAGGTCGCGCTCGGCGAAAGGAAGCCGACGGTGCTGGTCACCAGGTTCCAGATGGTCGAGACCGATGTGTCGAAGTCCGGCGGAATCAGGTTCTGGTTCCACCACGAGGTGCCGGAGCCATCGTTCTTCTTGATGGCCACGTACACCTGCGCGTTGGACAGACCATCCGCGGCGGTACCGGAGAGCGTTGGAAGCGTGTTGACCCGGTAGGTGTCGAGCGGCTTCACGAATTCGGCCGTCGGCGCCACCGTGTCAAAGGTGAACGTCGACGAGATGACCGTGACCCGTCCCGACTTGTCGGTACCTTCCGCCTGGACCTTATAGACCAGGCCGCTGATCCACGACGGGACGCTGTTGTTGTACCACGACTCCGAAGAGCTGTCGAACGTGCCGTCGGTCGGCGTTCCCGCCAGCCAGACAACCGTGTTGTTGTTCGTCCAGGCGGCGCCGGTCCAGAAGCGTTCGCTTGCGCCCGCGCCCGTGGAAATGGCGACGCGAACATTCGAAACCTGGCCCTGGCCCGACGGCGTGTCGCCGGCCGTTCCTGAAATCGTCGGCAACGAATTGACATAAGCGAGCGCCGGCTTCTGAAACGCGAGCGTCGGCGCCGTCGCGTCCATGAAGAAGGACGCGTTCCGGTACGGGTGGTCGGCTTCGACCACCAGCGTCTGAGTGGACTTCACGACCAATTTAAACCGGCGATCATTCGTCCATTTTCCGGCCATTGAATAGGACCAGGTCTGCGATCCCGATCCGGTCAGGGACGTCACGCCGACATAACCTGCGAAACCCGAAGCGAGCACCCAGCTCGATCCGTTCCACGCCAGGTCGTCGGCGTTGCCCGAAGTGAAGTCGGGGCCGAAATCGGTAAGGCGAAACTGCACCGTGGTGGCGTCGCTCGCCGTACCGGTGAGCGTGTCGAGATTGTTGCTGCCCGAGGTCTGATAGGTTTCGCCATCGATCGGAAAGCTGATGTAAGACTGAGGCGGGGCGAGCGCGTAGCTGAAATAGATGAATTTGGAGGGCGTTCCTGCCGCGGTTGCATTGCCGCCGGCCGTCTTGTCGGTGACGGTGCCGAGGCCCGGGAACACCGTAACGTTGGTCGCCGAGTCCGTGGCGACAGCGAAAACCTGGTAGTCGTTGCCGTTCACGAACACCGGCACCGAGCTTCCGCTCATGCTGAATTCCGCTCCCACCACCGTCGCGGTGACGAGCGCCACCGTCGGCGGCGTGGTGCCGGCCGAGGTAAAGGTGTTGGTGTTCGGGTTCCACCACTTTTCAGCTCCATTCGATGATCCCGTGACCTGACGGTAGGCGACCTTGACGCCGGTGATGATGCCCGCCGCGTCGCTGGCCGTTCCAGTCACCGTGGTTAGCGAGCTCGTGGGCGTCACCGTCGGCTGTGTGATCGACGTCGCCGGGATGGCGTTGTCGTAGAAGAATGAGCCTTCGAGTCCAACGAAATTGATCTGCGTATTGCCCGCGAGGTCGGTGGAGCGGCAACGAACCGTGAATGTGCGAACGTCAAGCTTGGCCGTCATCGCGGGGTCATTGAACGTCCAGTTCACCGTGCCTGCGGCGCCGGTCGCGTTCGTGTAAGCCGTGACCCAATTGTCGCCGGCCACGAAGTCGGTCCCGTTCCAGGTCACGTTCGACGCTTTCTCGATCTGAACTTCCACTTTCGTGATCTTGCCGACCTTGCGCGCGGACAGGTCGATGGCCGTTCCCGAAATCGTCGGCGCAGTATTGAGGTGCTTCCCAGCGAGCGGCGAGGTGATCGCGGACGTCGGCTTCTCCGTGTCCCAGAGAACGGTGACCGTCTGCGTCGGCGTTTCGAGATTGCCGGCGTTGTCCTGCGCCCACGCGGTGAACTGATACGTGGTGCCCGATGTCAGGTGCCAGTTGGCGGTTCCAAACGAGCTGAACTGTCCGCCGTCGTCCCAGTTCGGGTCCGTGAAGGTCAACGGAAACAAGTCGGAAGCTGAGATCACCCAAGTGGAACCATTCCAGGTGTAATTGTCGGTCATGCGCTTGACGCGCATGTGAATGTTCGGCTGGCTGACGCCGGACGTGCCCGGGTCAAGCGACGTTCCCTGAAATGTCTGGACGATGCCGAGCGTCTGTGTCTCAGCGCCGTCGGTCGGCGCCGTGACCGTCGTGTTGGGCGTTTCCGTATCGTAAGTGAAGGTCTTCGTCGAAATATTGAGGATGTTACCGGCGGCGTCGATGGCGCGCGCGAAGACCGAGTACGTCGTGCCACTGTCGTAGATGACCGGGGTGCTCACACCCACGCGGAAGGTGATCGAGCTCACATACGTGTTGACCGTATTTGCGTTGAAGAAAGTGTTGGCGAGAGAGCCATTGGAAGACCAGGCGCCGTTTGTTTGATCCCAGTAGGCATTGGCGCCCGTGCGCGTCAATCTGAATTCAACGCGTGAGACCGAAGAGTGAACGTCGTCTGCGGTACCGCTGATGACGGGAAGCGTGTTCAGCGATGAAACGTTCGGGCTGTTGAAAACGGCAACCGACGGCGGCACGGCATCATACTTGAACGTTCCGCTCGACACCGGGATGAGTTCCGACCCGTGCGAGTTGTTAGCGGCGTCCTTGCCGTAAACGTACATCTTGTACCAGAAGCCGTTCTGGAAATTGGTGGTGGAGACGTCGAGACTCCAGGTATCGACCACCCCGATCACCGGCTGCCAGTCCCAAATGATCGTTCCGCCCTGCTCAACGATCTTCACGTACACCTTGCGAATGCCGATGACCGTGTCGCTGACGTTGTCGATGATCGTTCCGCTGGCGAACGCCACTGAGTTCTTCCACGTCGCCGCGGAGACGTTCCCTTCAGGGCCGAGCGGGGATGGCCCGACCAGCGTCACCGTTGGGCGCGAGACGTCGTAATAGTACTCGCGCTCCGTGTTCGTCATGACATTCGCCTGACCCAGAGCGTCAAGCGCCTTGATCTGGACGCGATATTTGCGCCCGTCGGTCCAGGTCGGCCACGTCGGGACGGAAACGTCACTCGAAATCATGTTCCATGATTTGTCGACGCCGGCATTCGGCAGCGTAAAAGGAGATTGTTTCACGGCGAAGAAAATCTCGGAGCCAGCCACGGCACTCCAAGATGATCCGGTCCATGAGAAGTCATCTGTCGTCGCGCCGGTGTTGCGGGTGTCGGCAATAAGGAGTTGAACCGTGCTCAGACCGCTACCATTGTCTCGCGATGTTCCCGCAATGGTGCTGAACGACGAACCCTGGGAGCTGTTGGCCACGGGCGCACTGAACGAGGTAAGCGGCGGCAGCTTATCGACCACAAAATCCACGGCCGTGGAAGCGAGGCCGCGTCCACCGTCGTTCGTGTAACCGCGCGTTTCGATCTTGTAGGTGAATCCGTCTTTCTGTCGGTTGCCTGCGCTACCTTCGGCCAGGTTCGCCCACGCTGTGTACTGCCACGGGCTCACCGTTCCGGTGATTGTCTGCCACTTCGCATTCTCATCCGCAAAGGTACCCGGGGACTGGAAGTTAGCTCCATCCCAGATGTAGCCGGTTTCATCGCCGTCGGCGATGTTCGGGTCGCCGGTGATGGTCAGCTTGATCTGCGGGTTCTGCAGCGTCGCCGCGGAACCGACCGGCACTTTCGCCGAAGTGCCCTGGACACGAGCGATGCCGGTGGAGCTTGAGATCGGCTCGACCGGATAGGTAATGGTGGCCGTGGGCGCCGTGACGTTCATCGTCGACGCGAGAATGTTGGAGAACTGGCCGTCGGAGTTGAGAAACACCATGCTGCGCGCGCCCGAAAACGCGCTGGCGCTGATATTGGTCCAGAAGCGCACCTTAAACGGATTGTTCACGTTAACGATGGACCGGGAGGCGACCGTGATGGTCGTGTCGATGCTGTTGTCCGCCGGGTCAAGGAAAGCAAGGGTCGGACCGGCGCCGAAGTTAACGAGGTTGTTGCCCGTGACCACGAATTCGCGCGTGGGGCTCAGGGTGCCTGACTGGAGACCGCCTGAGTTGCCGATGCCGTCCGCGTCGTTGACGGTTGTGAGGGTTGGCGCGGTGGCCAGGAAGATCGTGTCAAAATAGGCCACGGTCGAAGTCTCCGAGGAGAAAATGACGCGCGGCGGCACGGGCGGATAGGTCACCTGGCTGATGACCGGCCAGTTGTCGCTGGCGTCGACCTTTTCCCAGGTGTTCGTCACCACAGTGGTCGGGGCGGCATTCTCAGTGTTCGTGAGCTTCGCGTAATTAAGGAAGGAGCCGCTTCCTTTATAAACGATGTAGGCGGTGGCCGCATTGCTCGTGGTGGTCGGGCTTGAAATGCCAAGAGATGGCGTCGAGGACGCATTGGTATCGATCACCTGAATCGCGCCCTGCGTGATCGTGTTGGTGCCGTTGTTGTAGGTGACGCGGCTGTAGTTGAGACGGTTGGTGCTATCGATCAGGGCAACATGCGCCTTCGGAAACTGGGAATAGGCGGCCGACGCCGTGCGGCTGTTCACGTCGGCCCCCTCTGCGGTCACGCCGGTGAGGGCGGCCGCCGCGTCTTCCGGTGCAGTGTTCGTCGCATCTTCGAACATGGCGATCACCCAACGGGTGTTCGGAGTATTCTTGTAATAGGTTGCCACGTCGCCCGAGGTCGTCACCTGCACGATGATCGGCCAGTGGACGCCGGCCACGCCGTTGTCGTTGCGACCACGCTTGTCGGTCGAGGCGAGGGTGGCTGTGTTGAATCGCGTCACAAGAAGACCGTCGCGCGTCACAGAGTTCGTGCGATAACCGCGAATGACGGTCCAACCCGCGATTTCGTCGCCCGTTGAGTTGATGGTCACGGTCATGTCGAATTCGCCCTGGCTGCGGGCGTCGTAGGGGTTGGTGATCGTCTGCTGAGGCGAAACGTTGTTGGTCGTCCAACTCGCGGGAACAGCCGCAGAGTTGAGGGTCGCCTTGGCAAGGTAGATGTTGCCGGTATCGGTGTTGGGAGACGCAGCGACGTAAACATTCGAGCTTTTGGCCACATAAGAAATCACTGGCTGCGGGTTGATGAGCAGTTCCTGGGCAGTCGAGAAAATGTGCGACGGGTTGCTCCATGACACCCCGTCTACGGAGAAAGAAACGGCTGGGTAACCGGCGTTAAAAAAGGCCCAGAAACCGAAGTCGTTTTGGACGACCTTGTGTCCGGCCGCGTTGTCGGTCGTGCCGGGCTGAATGTCCTGGGCCGTTCCCCACACAGAAGCAACGCGGAAAGCGACGAGGACCATGGCAATTAAAGCGCTTGAACGAACTGTGCCCACAAACGAAAAATCGCCGCACACCCGGGCAACGAAAGCCCGGACGCGCGCACGCGCGAAAGCGACGATCTGGCCAATGTTCGTTTGCGAGTTTTTCAACTGCGTTCCTTCGTTCTGTCTTACCGCTCAAGGGTCGAGGGCATCACGGTCCCGAATCTCACTTCACTCACCGCATCGCATCAACAAGACAACCGACAGCCGCCTTTTCGGCGGAAGGCACGTCGGAAGATGATGTCGATCCAGTGGGCCGGGACGGGGGGACAAACGAAGGTCAGCAAATGAGGCGGGTAGAAGAAATCAGAAGAGAGGAGAGAGAAGAGAATTGGTCGGCAAGCCCGGCGCGAGCGGCGGACTTGAGCGCGGGCGCGGCAATTTTCGCGCCCACCTGCGCCGGTATGATAACGCGAGCGGTCCTGCCCGTGACGGTCCACAACCAGTGTTCCACGACGGCCTTCGCGCGGCCCATCCAATCGGCAAACGCGTCGAGGTCGCGGCTGAGCATCTGCATCCAGGCGCGATGCACCGGCGTGAGATTTTCGATGAGCAGTCGGTTCAGGTTCGCGTTAAGGATGTCTTCAAAGCGGCGGACGATCTCGGCCGACGCGCTGACGGGCCGGTTGTTCTCATCGCGGACGTCGAGATCACGGAAGTCGATGTTCTGGGCGGGAAGGGCGAGCGAGATGCGGATGGGAAGCGCTGCGACCGGCGCGGCCGCGAGGAGACCCGCTCCCCACGACGCCAGAAGTACTGCGCTCAAGATGCCCTTGATGATTTTCATTGGATTGCCGCCACTCGCGACCACCCAAATGTAAGGGGATTGCTCTTAAAGACAAGTGAAATTCTAAAGATTTTTGAATGACAGCGAGGGCCCGGAAGCGCGAGAAATCAGCTCGATTTGAGGTTCATTGACGGGAAAAACGTCATTCGAAAGGAGTTCTCCGTCGGAATCAGCTGTTTACTGCGCGTTCGGCGGCGAGAACCGTGTTCCGCAACAACATCGCCACGGTCATCGCGCCGACCCCACCGGGCACGGGCGTGATCCATGACGCCACCGGTTCGACGGCTTTGAAATCGACGTCGCCGCGCAGCCCGCCCTCGGTCCGCGAGATACCGACATCGATCACCACCGCGCCCGGCTTAACCATGTCTTTCTTGATGAACTCGGGCTGTCCGAGCGCCGCGACAAGGATGTCAGCCGATCGGCAAACGGCGGCGAGATCCTTCGTCCGGGAATGGGCCACCGTGACCGTCGCGTCCAGGCTCAAAAGCAATTGATAAACAGGCTTTCCCACCAGAGTAGAGCGGCCGACCACGACAGCGTTCTGACCGGCCACCGGAATTTTTTCGCGAAGCAGCATATAGATGACGCCTGCCGGCGTGCAGGGCAGCGGAACGCCCGACGCTTCAATTTCCTTCCAGCTTTTCAGGCGACCGATCAGACCCTGGTTCATCGGATGAAGACCGTCCGCGTCCTTCGCCGGCAAAACGGCATGAATGATCGGCTCGGGGTCGAGGTGCCTGGGAAGGGGCAGTTGAACGATGATACCGTGAACGGCGGGATCGGCGTTGAGGTCCATGACCACTTTCATGAGATCGGCCTGAGAGACGTTCGCGGGCAGAGGACGATGGATCGACGCGAGGCCGTTCTCGACGCATTTCTTCAGCTTCTGGCCGACGTAAACATGAGACGCCGGATCGTCGCCGACCAGCACGGTCGCGAGACCGGGAACGACGTTGCGCTTCTTGAGCGCCGCGGCGCGCGCGGCGACGTCCGCGAAAACTTCCGCCGCGATTTTCTTTCCATCCAGAATCCGGCCCATGGTCACCTCGGACGATAACGTTGTCATTTGGGAACGAGAAGCGTCAACGCTCTCGGCATGACTTTGAAAAATATTTCACCGACGCCGCCCATCGATGCCGGCTCGCCATCGGCCTGTGGATACATCGCGTCGGACGCGCGCACCCGGATGGACGGCCCTGACACGGAGACGAGACCCGCATTCTCGAATGCACTCCCCCCCCGGCCTTTGAAAAACGACCAGAGGATCTTCAAGCGGAACTGGTCTTTCAGGAAAAATCCGTTGAGACGTCCGTCGTCGGGAAGAACATCTTTTGAGAAGTGGAGGCCGCCGCCAAAAAAAGGCGCGTTGCAAACAATCGCCAGAACGCCGTCAACGTTCAACCGGCTGACCTGCGAATCGTCGCGAGTTTCGATCTGAAGTTTTTGGGACTGGAGGCGGAAAATATCCATGACCGGGTTCGGGCGCTTATCGCGCCGTGCATCCGGCCGTCGGCCGAAACCGGCGTTGTTCACGAAAATGCGTTTTCCTTCGGCATGCTCAACGACGCCGAGGTCAAACCGGTGCTCCTGAGCGTTAAGGGGAGCGCGAACGAGCGACTCCCAGGAGGGAAGGCGGAGCTTGCGAGCGAAGTCATTGCAGGTGCCGACGGGAACCAGGAACAGACGGACTTTCTCGAGCGCATCCAGCTCATACAGGGCTTGGACAGCGCGGCTCAGCGTGCCGTCACCGCCCCAAATCGCGAGGTCCCGGCGCCCCTCGTTAACAGCCCATGCCATCACCGTTTCCAGATGAGTCGGGTGGCTGTCGCGATCGATCCAGACGCGCGGCGAGGACTGCTTTTCGAGGAAAGCGGCAACCGCAGGGCGCTGGGCGGCGCTCGGGTTCAGGACGTGAAAAAGATCATCCCACCCGGGCGGCACGGAACCTCTTGTATGCATTCTCGACGGCCTTCCAGACCTCTTCGGGCCGTTCGGCGAGGACCGTGTCGAGGATCTCTCCGCCATCGAAACTCCAGGCCGCGACGTGCGAAATCCCCTCCTTCACGGCGGCCTCAATGGCTCGTTCGATTTCGGGCTCCGTTCCGGCGGGCAGGCGCATGGCCTGGATCCAGACCTGCGACCCTTTGCCGTGCGGCTTGGCATGCTCCAGAACGTGACGGGAAAATTCAGTGAGGCGCTCGAAAGGATCCTGACGTCCTCGCCAGCGCCAGTAAGGGTCGCAGCCAAAAATGTCGAGGTCCTTGAGCGCAGCGGCTTCAGCCCAGATTCGATCGTATTCGGGAATGCCCTTGTAGGCATAGAGACACATCGCGTTCCGCAGTCCTTTCGACTTCGCGAACGCCATGACCTCGGTCAGAAAATCTTTCATCGTCTCGCGCCGGAATTCGCGCGCGGTGTCGTTGAGCTTCGGTGGCTGGGTCTGCCCATAACGTCGACGATAGATCTGTTGGCAGAGATCGCACACGCACGAAAAGACGCCTTCCAGTTCGGAGGCGAAATCGAAGGCGACATGCGGTTCATCCCAGAACATCACCTGCGCGCCCATGTCCCGCACGGTCAGTATCCATTCCTTGACGAAGGACCGCCATTCCGGGCGGTTGAGGCAGGCACTCGGCACCACCTTGCCGTTGGACATGGTCTGCCACGAATCGCGATGCGATGTGAGGAACGACGACAGCGCTTCGCCGCCAAACACGCCGCCCAAGCCCCACGGATCGGCCCACACTTCCAGGTTCCGGCGGCGGCTCTCCGCGAAAATCTTCGCCAGGACGGCCTTGTGGAAATTCAAGTCTCCCTCGCTCACCGTATGCACGATGTAGTCGCAGCTCTCCGCGATCCGCGCGAGGTCTTCGCGCGCATGCGAGAGGAAACGGTTGCCGAAATAGGAGACGCCGAACTGGGTCATCGAAAATTCGTGAACTGGATGGGAATCTTGTAATCCGCCGACTTGAGGACGGCCATTGCCTGCTGCAGGCCGTCTTTGGATTTGGAGGTGACGCGGACCTGCTCATCTTGAATGGACGACGTGACTTTGAGCTTCGCCTTCTTGATGTCTGCCACCATTTCTTTTGCCTTGTCGGTGGGAATGCCCTGCTGGATCTTGGCGACCTGGCGCACCGTGGCGCCCAGCGCCGTTTCGAGCTTCTGAAGATCGATGGCCTTCTGGTCGACGGAGCGCTTGGCCAGGCGGCTGCGGAGGATGTCGATGACGCTTTTGAGTTTCCCTTCGTCATCAGAGACGATCGTAATGGTCGCCTCTTTCTTGTCGAGCGTGAACTTGGAAATGCTGCCGCGGAAATCGAAGCGGACTTCGATTTCCTTGTTGGCGGCGTTGACCACGTCGTCCATCACCTGCATGTCCACCTTCGATACCACGTCGAATGAAAAATCGTCAGCCATGGATCCCCTCTCCTCTTACTACGGTTATTTCTTCGCTTCGTCGATTCCCCGATTGGCCAATTTATCGGCCAACTGGAGGCGCGGATGCTCGCGCGGAACGTTATGGAACGAGGCGTGGCGAAACCGGGCGATCCGTTCTTTCACTTCGGCCAGGAACCCGGCCATTTTCTCGGACTTCACCTGGTACCGGCCGATGATCTGGCGGACCACCAGCTCGCTGTCGAGATAGCACTCCACCGTGTCCTGCGTGATCTCGTAGGCGCGGTCGAGCGCCAGCAGCAGAGCGCGGTACTCGGCCTCGTTATTTGTCGTCTGCCCGATGTAGCGGAAGTCCTGAAGTATCTTATCGCCGGCCTCGTTGAAGATCAGCACCCCGATACCGGCATGACCCGGGTTGCCGCGGGACGCTCCGTCGGTAAAGGTGATGACCTTGTTCGTGTTGCCCGGGCTAACCGGCGGCGGTTCGGCTGCGGCAGCTGACGGTTTGCGCGCGGCGATTTCGGCGTCGATCGCGGCACGCAATTGCGTGAGCTCGGCGGTGGTAAGAGCGGCAAAATCTGTTTTCTTTTTCATCTCGATGCCTTGAACGGCTGGGGCCGTTTTCGTTTACGGTCAAAGTGCCAGGCGACAGCCTTCGCGATGCGCACGGCGGCGCGGCCGTCGCCATACGGATTCACCGCGGCGGACATGCGGTGGTAATACGCGCGATCGGTGAGAAGCCGGCGCGTTTCGGAAATAATTTTTCCTCTGTTTGTTCCAACCAGCTTCACCGTGCCCGCGCGAACCGCCTCAGGACGCTCGGTCACCTCGCGCAGCACGAGCACCGGCTTGCCGAGTGACGGCGCTTCTTCCTGAAGGCCCCCCGAATCCGTCAGCACGAGCGTCGATTCCTTGAGCACCGCCACCAGGTCGCCATAATCGAGCGGGTCCACCAGATGAATGTTCGGGCGATGCGCAAGGTGCCGGGCGACGGCGGCCTTCACGTTTGGGTTCGGATGAACGGGATAAATCCAGTGCACATCGGCGAACTCGCGCCGGAGGCTGAGGTCGCGGATGGCAGAGAAGGCCTCGGCAAACGGCGCGCCAAAATTCTCCCGGCGATGCGCGGTCATGAGAATGATCCGGCCGTCGGCGGCGCGGACATTCTTAATCACGCGCGCCACGACGCGGTTCTGGATGGGAAGGCGCGCGGCGGATGCCTGAAGCAAGGCGTCGATGACGGTGTTGCCCGTGACGAAGAGACCCGCCGGCGACGCATTCTCCCTGATGAGGTTCTGGCGGGCCTCGATGGTCGGCGCGAAATGGAGCGCGGCCAGTGCGTCGGTCAATCGGCGGTTGGCCTCCTCGGGAAACGGGCGATAAAGGTCGTTGGTGCGAAGGCCCGCTTCGACGTGACCCACGGGAATCTTTTTGTAATAGCTCGCCAGCGTGCCGGCGAAGGAGGTCGTCGTGTCGCCGTGGACGAGGACGAGGTCGGGCTTGAACCGGTCGAGCGCCTTATCGAAACGCAGGAGCACGGCGCTCGTCACATCAAAGAGCGACTGGTTTGGCCGCATGATGTCCAGGTCACCATCGGCGGCGAGCCCGAACACGTCGAGAACCTGATCGAGCATTCCGCGATGCTGGGCGCTCACCACGACCTGCGCCTGCAGCGAGCGTTCGGCTTTGAGCGCGCGGACGACGGGCGCCATTTTAATGGCCTCCGGGCGCGTCCCGAAGAAGCAAAGGACTTTCTTTTTCATGCCGCCTTCTTCACGGCGACGGCCGTGATCGCGACGGACGCCAGAATGAGGGTGACGACGTAAACCAAAAAGACCACTTCGCGCTGCGTCCAGCCGGCGTCGAGCAGA
>JBBRXR010000005.1:0-13849 GCA_038238485.1 Elusimicrobiota bacterium
ACGGCAGCACCTGGACGGCGACCGGCGCCGGCGTCGTGTGGCAGGACGTGACCCCGGATGAAACCGGAAGCTGGCAATACATCGGTCTCATTAATAAGTGGGAGAAGGGAAAGACTTACTCGGTGTGGGTCCGCGGCGTCGACAACGCCGGAAACGTTCAGGCTGCGATCGTGGCTGGTCCGAAATTCCAGATCGCCGCTCCGGCCGATCACTTCGTCGTCACCGGCCTGAGCAATGGCCAGGCGGCGGGCTTCGATCACACGGTCACGGTGGAAGCCGTGGACATCGACGGCGCTCGCGCGACGGCCTACTCCGGCACCATCCATTTCAGCGCGCCTGGCGGAACCGAGACGTCCGACAACGACAGCACGGTGGATGACACCTTCGGCCTTCCTATTGATTACGCGTTCACGCCGGCGGATGCCGGTGTTCACACGTTCCCGAGCTCGGTGCGTTTCCGCCTCGCGGGCGCGCGCGAGCTGCGCGTTGAAGATGCGTTGAACGCGACGATTTCCGGCTTCCAGGCCAACGTCTCGATCGTGCCGGCGGCCACCGACCGCCTGCAGGTCGTTCTGCCTCCCGGCCAGACATATCATCCTGGCGAGAGCCCGGCGCCGCTTGGCGACGGCCTCTCCGGGTCGCCAAACCCGAAAATTGCGGGCAACTCGATTACCACGGAAATTCGCGTCGTCGACCGCTACTTCAACGTCACGCCGTCGTCGAGCCCGACGATCACCGTGGTCACGAGCGATCCGTATGACACCGACCCGGGGACCTTCGTGCTCGCGGGTGGAAGCACCACGCTCAACATCGTCATGACGACCGCGGGCAACCAGACGATCACCGCATCAGGCGCGGGAACGCCCAACACCTCGAGCATCATCGTGATTAATCCGAAAGCCGCCGACCGGATGGTCGCGGTCCTGCCCGGCGAATCGCGCGTTCAGGGTAAGATCCTCGCGCCCCTCGGCAAGAGCGGCACGTCGCTCCCGATTTTCGCCGGCGCGGACCTCCCCGTGACGGTCTATGCCGTCGACCAGTATTACAATCTCGACACGTCGGTTTCCGTCGCCGTCAACGCCAGCCTGCCGAGCGACGCGAATGACGTGACGCCGCCCGCGCTGGCCTTCCAGAGCGGCGCGACGACGTTCACGATGGTCCCAATTACTGCGGGCAGCCAGGTTTTCCAATCCACTTCGGCGACGCTGACCAGCTACACCTCGCCCGCCTTCACCGTTCGCCCCGACACCGACACCGTTCAGATCCGTCTTCAGATCGTTTTCTCCGGCGAGACGGCCTCCCCGGGTAAGGCGCCTTGGAACGTTCAAGGCGGCGGAAAGACCGGCACCGCCAATCCGTTTTACGCCGGCATCAGTTCAACGGTCGCCATTCGCCTGACCGACCGCTTCTACAATCTGATCAACGCCGGCGCGCCGATGCCGACCATCACGATGGTGACGAACGACCCGAACGACGAAAACTTCGCTCTCGACGCGCAGGAGACCACGCTTGTCTCCGGCGTCGGTACCGTGACGATGACGCCTGTGACCGCGAACAACCCCGCGTCGCCCGGCACCAACCCGGCCCGCAATCGCATCGGCTGGACGTTCACGGCCACCGATAACGCGGCCTCTTACGCCGCTGATGTTTCCGCTTTCGTTCCGACTTGGCCCGGTCCGGTCGTGAAGCTCCGCCTCATCGCCCCCGGCCAGACCGCGGTCGAAGGCGTTGATCCGAACGGCACCGGCAAAACAGGCGT
Source organism: Elusimicrobiota bacterium (assembly GCA_038238485.1). Taxonomy (GTDB): domain Bacteria; phylum Elusimicrobiota; class Elusimicrobia; order F11; family F11; genus JBBRXR01. The sequence goes on from JBBRXR010000005.1 coordinate 1,760, forward strand.
GGCTTCCGCCGCGACCGCCGGCACCGCTTATCCGCTTGCCATTCACGCCGTGGACGCGTACTGGAACCGCAATCTCGGAAGCGGCCCGGCCTACAACTCTTTCGGCGTCGGTCAGCCGGTGTACGTCGGCACCAACGATCCATACGCGATCAACAACGCGACGAACCCGATGTCCTCGGGTCTGCGCAACTTCCCTTCGTTCCAGCCGCGTCTCGCCCAGACCAACATGACGATCTCCGCCATCGAAACGGGCGCGACGCCGATCGGCCTGTCGAGCCAGACAATCACCGGCATCACCGTGAATGCCGGCGCGGCCGCTCATTATCAGGTGATCATGCCTGGCGAAACCGCCGTGCCGGGTTCCGGCACTTATCCCACGGGCGGGAAGACCGGCGCGCCGAACACGCAGGTGGCGGGCGTTTCCATCGGCGCCCCCGGCGTCGAAGTGCGCCTCACCGACGATTTCTGGAACCCGATCAAAACGGGCCCGCTTCCCTTCGTCCAGTTGACGGCGGCGGAGACGGTCGATACTTACGCGGTCCTTCCGCTGGCCGCGCAGATGTCGAACGGCGGCACCGGTTACCGCGCGGTGTTCACCAGCACCGTGGTGTTCCGCACGGCGGGCGTGACCAATCACCGCATCACCGCGACCGATCCGGGCGCCACCTACACGTCGCAGATTTCTCCGTTCTTCACTGTCTTGCCGAACATCCTCACGCGTCTTCAGGTATTGACCACCGGTGAAGTGAACGACGCCGGCCGCCCGATCAACTGGAGCTTCGTGGGCGATCCCGCCGGCAAGGCCGGCCTGCCCGACGCGGACGGCGTGAACGGCAACGGCATCCAGAATTTCACGGCGGGCGTTTACTACCCGGTCACGGTGAAAGGCGTGGACGATTATTACAACGTGGTTTCGACGAACGCGTCGACCTCTCTCGTTTCAACCGACGTGAACGGCATCCCGTCGAACGTCACGCCGATCACGCAGCCGCTCGCGGCCGGCACCACGATCTTCATGGCGCGCCTCATCACCGCGCAGGACGCGTCGGCGAATCCGCTGGCGCATTCGTTCTCGGCGACGTCGGGCTCGCTCATCCCGGCCACCAGCCCGAATTTCAACGTCGATCCCGCGGCTTCGACCAAGATTCAGATCGTGCTGCCCGGCGAAACCGCCACGCCCGGCACGGCGCTCGGCAAGACCGGAACGGCCACCGCCGCGACGGCGGGTGACCCGTACAACATCAAGGTCCGCCTCACTGACGATTTCTACAATGCGGTCGGACATCCGACGAACAACGTGGCCCTGCGCCTGACGACGTCGGACCCGTACGATTCGCCGGACCCGGACAACAGCGCGACGATTCCCGCGGGTCTGTCCAGCTACGAGACGATCTTCGCCCACGCATTCCAGAAAGCGACCACGGTCGGCTGGTACGTCACCGCGTCCACTGGCGGCAGCAGCTCGCCGGCGTATCTCGAATCGACCGCCGCGCCAATCATCGTGAACGCGGACGCCAACGCGCTCAACGCCCATTACCTCCTCGTGGTCCTGCCCGGCGAAACGTTCGTCGAAGGCAAGACCACGGGCACCGTGGGCCGCAGCGGCACGCCGAACTTCACCGGTGTGCTCGGCACCGTGAACCCGAAGGCGGGCGACACTTTCCCCGTCTCGGTATACGCGGTGGACCGTTTCTACAACCGCGTCGCTGGAACGCCACTCGTGCTGATCGACGCCAACGCGACGCTATTTCCGACCTTCTCGCCTTCGGCGACCTTCACGATGAGCGCGGGATCGGCCACCGTCAACGTGTCCATCAAGCGCTCCACGACGTCGGCATCACTCTCGCTCACGCAGCAAGCGCCGTTCGTTCCGATTTCCTACGCCGCCGTTATTTCCTCAACGTTCACGGTCGACGCCCGCGCCGCCAACCGCCTGCAGGTCCTCCTGCCCGGCGAAACCGCGGTAGCGGGTTCCGCGACGGGTAAGACCGGAACGCCGGACGCCGACGGCAACAATGGCAACGGCATCACGAGCTTCGTCGCCGGCGTGCCGTACGCGGTCACGGTGAACGGCACGGACGACTACTGGAACCTCGTTCCGTCCGCAGCCGCGAAAATCCACCTGACGACCACGGACCCCTATGACACGGCGCTCACCGATCAGGATCTCATCAGCGGCACTACGAATTTCGCGCAGACCTTCTTCACCGCCAACGGTGCCGGATGGACCGTTACCGTGTCGACGGTTTCGGGCAACGCTCTCGGAAACGACACCTCGTCGGCGGCGTCGGTCATCGCCAACGCGCCGGCGAAACTTCTGGTGACCGTGCCCGGCGAAACACATGTGCCGGGCAATGTCGCGGGTCTCGGCAAGAGTGGTTCGCCCGCGAGCGCGACGGCCGGCTCGGCCTGGATCGCCACCGTCACCGCGACGGACAACTGGTACAACCTCACGACCGCCGCCACGGGCAGCACCTGGTTCGACACGACCGATCCTTATGATATCGACGGCACCACGCAGCCCTTGGTCAGCGGCACCACCACTTTCGCGGTTCGAATGCTGCAGGCGGGTTCGCAGACCCTCACGGCGCACCCCGTCGGCACGTCGTACACGACCGGGACGGTGACGGGCATTCCGATCGCCGCGGGCGCCGCCAATCGCCTCCTCGTGATCTTGCCCGGTGAAATCGCGATGAACGGCAAGCCGCCTTACACGATCGGCTCCGGTACCGGCGGCAAGTTCACGCCGGACGCGCCGACGTCGCGCACCGCCGGTATTCCGTTCTCCGTGACCGTGATGGCGACCGACGGCTTCTGGAACCTGGCCAGCTCGGTCGCGCCCGTCACGCTCGGCGCGCCGGATGACCCGAACCCGCTCGGCGCGGGCACGCAGACGCTCGTTGCGGGCGCCACGAATTTCACAGTCACCGTGTTCAAGGCCGTCGACTACAACGGCTTCCCGCAGACGTTCACCGCGCTCGCACCGACGCTGACGAACCCGAACTACCTCACGCCGTCGGCCACGGTGTTCCCGGACCTGGTCGGCGTGAAGAAGCTGCGCCTGATGCTGCCCGGCCAGGTTCGCGCCCCCGGAACCGTTATCGGCAAAACCGGCGCCGCCGTGGGCCCGGCCAGCGACACCCATTTCACGGCCGGCACGCCGGTCAACGTGACGATCGACGGCACCGACACCTGGGGCAACATTCTCAACGTGACGCCGTCGGTCAGCTACACGACTGACGACAATTACGATGCGGTCGATCCGCTCACCGTCCCGCTCGTCAACGGCACGTCGACTTTCGCATGGACCTTCGTGACAGAGCGTACGAACGACGCCGGTGAAGTCACCTCGCCGACGGTCACCACGGCTTCGGTCACGGTTGGCGGCTACACGGCGGGCGCAGTGTCGCTCGCGGTGGACGACAACGACACGCAGCGCAATATCCAGGTTTACGTGCAGGGCGAGACGCCGGTGCCGGGCCTCGGCGTGTGGCCGGCGGGCGGCAAGAGCGGAACGGTGCCCGTGTTCACGGCTGGCCAAAACATTTCGGTGACGGTCCGCACCGTCGACAATCACAACAATTTCGTGGAGGTCCCGGTCGTCGGCAATCCGCAGGTCGACCTTCGCGCGAACGATCCCTTCGTCGTGTCGCCGCTCGTTTCCGGCGCGGGAACGCCGAGCGGCGTCTTCACCGGCACGATCCAACTTCACACCAAGAACCTGGCCCCGGGTTGGACGCTGGTCGCCACCGCGACCGCCGGCGCGTCGGTGTTCAGCCCGTTCACGTCATCCAACATCCGTATCGATGCGGGAGCGCTCGCCGGGCTGCAGATCCTCGTGCCCGGCGAACTGCCGGTCGAAGGTTCGGCGACCGGCAAGACCGGTACGCCGAACACGCAGACCGCGAACCAGGCTTTCAATATTTCGTCGGGCAGCATCCGCGCGGTGGACGCGTTCTTCAACACGTTCTCGACCACCGGCACCGTGACGGTGACGATGCGCGACCCGTACGGCGCGCCGCAGACGCAGAACTTCGCTCTGTCGAGCGGCTTCAACGGAACGCCTACGCCGATCACGCTCTCGATCGCGACGAGCACCTTCTTTCCCCAGGAATTGTACGTCTCCGGTCTCGGCGTCGCGAAGAGCACGTCGAGCGCGATCCCGGTGAATCCGGGCGCCGCATCGCGCCTGCAGATCCTCGCGCCGGGTGAAACCGCCGTCCCCGGCTCGCCCACGGGCAAGACCGGCACGCCGCTCACTTATTCGGCGGGCGATACCGTCACGTTCACGGTGAATCTCACCGATAGCCGCTTCAACTTGGTGCCGCAGGGCTCGCAGCCGACCGTCCAGGTGGCGGCCGTCGATCCGAATTCCTACGCCACGGTGACGGCGCCCGCAACGCTGGGCATCACCGGAACGGGCACCTTCGACGCGATCTTCCGCGCGCGCAACACGACGACGGGCTGGGTGGTCCGCGCCAGCACGACGGGCGCCTTCGTGGCCGCCGCCGATGTGACGCCGGGCATCATCATCAATTCGACGACGACCGATCGCCTGCAGGTGGTTCTGCCCGGCCAGACGGCGACGCCCGGCCTGGTGCTGGGCGGCGAGCGCGGCCTCACGGGAACACCGGACGCCGATGGCGTCAACGGCAATGGCATCCAGAGCTTCGTCGCCGGCACCAACTACGCCGTGGCCGTCAATCTGACGGACCGCTTCTACAACAAGAACACGGACTTCACTCCGCTCGTGCAGCTCGAGACCACGGACCCCTACGACATTCATCCTGCCACGACGGCGCTGGCGTCGGGCACGACCAATTTCATCGTCCAGTTCCACACGGCCACCAACCCGTGGACGCTGCGCGCGTCGACCACGACGGCGCCGGCGCTCGCGGAATTCATCACCGTGCCGGTGACTGTGGTCCCGGGCGCCGCCACCAATCTCCAGGTTCTCATGCCCGGTGAAATCGCCGAGCAGGGCAAGGGTCCGTACGACAACGGCGAGGTCGGCGGCAAAACCGGATCGCCGGACGGCGACCTCGGCACCGTCGGCATCCAGCCTTTCGTGGCCGGCACGACGTTCACGATCACGGTCAACCTCGTCGACCAGTTCTTCAACCGTTCGCTCACGGAAAATACGCCGGTGTTCCTCTCGGCGACCGATCCGTTCGACAATCTCGCCGCGCTCGGCACGAAGACGACGGGCGCCAGTGGTTTCCCGAACGGGCAGACGCAGTTCGCGAACGCGTCGCTCGTTACGCGCAACACGACGCCCGGTTGGCAGGTGTTCGCCACCACGGCGGCGGGTGGCGGCAATTTCGCGATCGCGAAGTCGACGTGGATCCCCGTGGTCTCGGGCGCGCTCCAGCGGCTCCTTGTTCTCGCCCCCGGCGAAGTCAGCCAGGAAGGCAACCCGCTCGGAAAATCAGACGACGTGCCGGACGCCGACGCGAACCCGCTCAACGGCAAGCAGCCGCTGATCGCCGGCACGACCTATACCTACACGGTCCGCGCGGTGGACGCGTACTTCAACATCGTGACTGCGGTCACGCCGCTCGTGCAGATGACGTCGATCGGCAACACCGATTCGACGAAAGACGACCTTTACTCCGACGTCACGATGCCCGCGGCGAGCAACCTCGTCGCCGGCACGAAGGACTTCAATCTCTTCCTCGTCACCGCGGAAAACGTGCCTTCGGGCAACAAGAACACCATTGTCCGCGCGACATCCGCGGGCCTGACGGCCGGAGACTCTGGCATCATCACGATGAACCCGAGCGTCACGGATCGCTTCCAGATCGTCCTGCCCGGCCAGTCGTTTGTGCCCGGCAACTATCTTGGCGCCGCGCGCGGCTTGTCGGGCGTGCCGGACATCGACGGCAACAACGGCAACGGCATTCAGCCGTTCGTCGCCGGAACGCCGTTCAACGTCGTCATCCGCGCGGTGGACGCGTACTGGAACAAGACGAACGTGTCGCCCGCGGGCACGACGCTGATCTCGAGCGACCCGAACGATCTCTCCGACCCGCGCGCGCTCACGCTTACCGCGGGCACGACGAATGTGTTCTGGACCTTCAACACCTCGAACCTCACGCCCGGCTGGCAGTTGACCGCCGACGACGGCGTGGGCGTGAACTACACCGCTTTCGTGTCGACCTGGGTGCCGACCACGCCCGGCGCTGCCAACAAGCTTCAGGTGCTCCTGCCCGGCGAAGTCGCGGCGCCCGGAACCGCGACCGGCAAGACCGTCGCCGCGGCGACCGCGTGGACCGCGGGCGTTCCCCAGGTCATCACGGTGAATGTGGTGGACGCGAACTGGAACATCGTGCCCTCAGCCGGTCTCTCGGTTCGTCTGAGCAACAACACCGACGCATTCTCGACGCCGATCACGCAGCCGCTCGTCAGCGGCACGACCACCTTCAACTTCGTCGTGTACACGGCGAGCGCGGCCTCCACGTTCTCCGCCCAGTACACGTCGGGTCTCAGTATCCCGAACCCGACCGCGAACTCGGCGACCGTGGCGATCAATGCCAACGCCGCCACGCATCTACAGGCGCTGGTGCCCGGCGAGACCGCGGTCCCCGGCATGCCTCCCTATAATGGAAACGGCGGCCGCACCGGCACGCCGGATTCCGATGGCAATATCGGTAATGGCGCCACCGCGTTCGCGGCCGGCGTGCCGTTCGCGCTCTCCGTCCGCGCGGTGGACGATTACTACAACCTGGTCGCGCCCTCGACGAAGGTGCAGCTGACCGCCACCGATCCGTTCGCGCCGACATTCGCGCCGCAGACGCTCTCCGCCGGCACGACGGTGTTCATGGTCTATCTGCAGAAAGAAAACACGACGCCCGGCTGGACGATCACCGCGTCGACCACCTCGGACTCGCCGACCACGCTCCTTTCGAACACGACGCCGGTGATCCCCGTGGTGCCCGGCGCGCCGGCGAAGCTCCAGCTCGTTCTGCCCGGCGAAGTGCGCAACCCGGGTTCGCTCCTCAACAGCGGCAAGAACACGGGCAACCTGCCGACGAACCCCACGGCGGGCGTGAACTACCCCGTCGATGTCTATCTGACGGACGCTTTCTACAACACGGTCAAGAACGTCTCGATGCCGACCGTTCAGCTGACGTCGACCGATCCGTGGGACAACGAAGCCGCTTACGCGGGCGGTAACCCTCAGTCTCTTAACCCGGTGACCGGCAAAGCGACCGTCGGCGTGGTCTTCAACACGGCGTCGACGCAGACGCTGACCGCCACCGACGACGCTTTCACAAATCTCTATCAGAACGACACGTCGCCGATCGTCACCGTTCAGCCGGCGGCGGCGACGCGCCTCCTCGTCGTTCTGCCCGGTGAAATCTACACCCCCGGAAAAACGACGGCGCCCACCGGCCGAATCGGCACGCCGAGTGCGCAGACCGTGGGCAACAACATCACCGCGCAGGTCCTGATCGTCGACGACTATTTCAACCAGGTGGGCGTGGCGCAGAACCCGATCGGTGTGACGACAAGCGATCTTTACGACACGAACCCGGGCAACTTCGCGATTTCGGCCGGCTCGGTGTTCGTTTCCACGATCAACCTACGTACCGCCACCGCGGCGGGCGCGCTCACTACCGTGAGCGCGACGGATCTTGATGGTTCGGCTCCGGCGCTGGCGACCGGGGTCTCCTCATCGATGCTCGTCCTGGCCTCGACTGCCTCGCGCGTCCAGCTCATTTTCCCCGGCGAGACCGCGCAGCCCGGCAACACGGCGAATCCTCGCGGCGTGATCGGGTCGCCGACCACTGCTCTGGCCGGCGTGGACATTCCGATCGGCATCCGCCTCGTCGACAATTTCTGGAACATCGCCGCTGCCTCGAGCACGGTCCGCATCACCTCGACTGATCCGTTCGATCAGTCGACGGGCCCGTGGCTCGGCTTTGGCAAGGATCCGCTCGACGTCTCGGTCACCGGTGGCGTCGGTAGCGTCAACTATCCCTTGATCACGCTGAGCGCGACTGGCTGGACGATCACCGGCAGCGACTGGGACGACAATCTCTCACCGCTCCCCGTGCGCTTGCTCGCGTTCAACTCGGCCAACGTGCCCGTGAACGCTGGCCCGGCCGCCAGCCTCGTCTCGGTTCTCCCCGGAGAAACGCTGCTGCCCGGTACCCAGGTGGGCAAGACCGGCACGGCGTCGCCCGCGACCGCCGGCGTCGAAGTCGACGTGAACGTCTACGTCACGGACACTTTCCATAATCTCGTCACCGTCGGGCCGGCCGCCTCCGGCGCGAACGCCGCAAACGTCGCGATCTCGGTGCTCAACAACACCGACCCGTACGTCAGCGTGGTTCAGTCGACCAAGGCGATCACCGAGGCCACCGGCCTCACCTTCTTCCAGATGACTTTCTTTAAGGCCGCGACGCACACCGTGGTGGCCGACGACATCACCGTCTCGCACGGCGTGCCGTGGACGCAGTCGCCGTCGTCGGTGCTGACGGTGAACCCGTCTACCGCCACGAAGCTCCTCACCCTGATGCCCGGCGAGTTCGCGCTCCCCGGTTCCGGCGCGCCCGGCAAGACGGGCGTTCCGCTCACGCAGGTCGCGGGCGCCAGCTTCACCGTCACCGTCCAGATCGTGGACAACTATTTCAACGCCCAGGCCACGCACGCGACGGAAGACGTGCGCGTGGATACCTGGGACCCGTGGGACATTCACCCCGCGTCGGTCACGATCCCGTCGGGCCAGGACAACGAACAAATGAGCGTGACGCTGCGCACCGCGGCGACGAGCCACTTCCTCACGGGCATCGACACCAATCTCAGCGACCCGGGCACCACGCTGCTCTCCTCGCGTTCGCCTGCGTCCGGTTTCTTCACGGTCATCCCATCGAGCGCGGCGCGCCTGCTTGTCGTGCTCCCGGGTGAAACCTTCACCCCCGGTTCGCCCACGGGCCGCCTCGGCACGCCGACGGCGCAGATCGCGGGCACGCAGATCAACGCGACCGTCAAATTCACCGACCAGCAGTTCAACTCGGTCGCCTCCGGGACGATGCCGAAAGTGATCCTGACGTCGAACGATCCACTCGAGAATTACACGTCGGTGAATCCGAACACGCTCATCAACGGCGATCGCATCTTCGCGATGACGCCAAAGACCGCGCAGTCGGCCTTTGTCCTGACCGCGTCGACCACGCCCGACACGGCGCCCGTGACGGCCAGCATTAACCTCGGCCAGAGCAGCGGCATGCGGGTATGGCCGGCGCCCGCCCACCACATCGAATTCTTCAGCCTGCCGGCCACGCCGGTTTCCGCGGGCGATCCGTTCTTCGGTTCGCTGCGCGTCCACGACCAGTTCCACAACCTCGTGTCGACCGGGCCCAATACCTACACGGGCACCGTGAAATTCGACGCGGAAAGCACGCTGAATGGCGGACTCACCAATGCGAACCAGAATCCGGCCCTGCCGCTGAATTACACGTTCACGCCGGCGGACGCCGCCGTGAAGGCGTTCGCGGGGGGACTGGAAGGCAATTTCACCCTCTACAAGGTTGGCGCGCGCTGGCTGAAAGCGTCGGACACCGTGAACTCGACCATCAACACCGAGCTGGTCGGATTCTCGACGCGGCCGTACGTGACCATCGTCCCCGGCGCGCCATTCCGGTTCATCGTGCTCTCGCCGAGCGACCTCTCAGATGGCGTGATCGACAATCGGGCGACGGTGTCGGCGGGCAACCTCTCGACGCTCGGCCGCACGCAGATTTCCGCGCAGCTCGCCGACCAGTTTGACAACTACGTGAACCAGAGCGGCTTCAACGCCGATATGTCGGTGTTCAACGTGTCCGGCGCGACGGGCACGATCCGCTACTTCAACGGCGCAACCTACCAGGTGATCGGGTCGTCGACGACGGACGCCAATGGCCAGGTCGGCATCAACCCCGCCTTCTATTACTTCGTGTCCACCAAAGCGGCGGACTCGGCGCAGATCCACTTCGCCAGCGGCCCTGTGCAAGGCGATTCGCTCGACATCGTGACGCGCGGCGGCACGCCGTCGAAGCTCATCTACATCACGGCGCCGTCGGTCGCCGATGTCGGCGTGTGGACCGCCAACCAGTTCGTCCTTGAGCGTCGCGACGACTTCGACAACGCGACAGGGGAAGGAACGTCCAACGTCAACCTGAACCTCGGCACCGGTCAGTCGACGGCGCATTCGAACGACAGCAAGATCTATTACTTCACCGAGCCCCTCGATCAGTCGTCGCACATCACGGCGCTTCAGTTCAACATCGGCGTGAGCCGCATGAACTTCTCGTTCTACGACACGATGTCATCGCTCCCCGTGGGCGAGGACGCCCGCACCGGCACCTGGCAGATTCGCTCGGAAGGCGCGCCGCTCACGCCGGCCGTGCAGAACATCATCGTGAACGCGGGTCCGACCGTGACGCTCGGTGTGGACACGCCGAAGCGTTCGCTCGAAGCCGGCAAGCTCACCTATCAGGGCGCGGTCCAGCTGTTCGAGTTCGAACTGTGGGACGCGTTCTCAAACCCGACTCTCGCCACGACGACGGCGCGCGTGGTGTTCATGAGCACGCGCACGCCCTCGCCGACCAACGACAACTATGGCTTCACCACCAGCTCGTCGCCCGTGTCGCTGCCGGGCGTGGCGCTGGGAACGACCACGGGCATGCTGATCCCGGCCGGCCAGTACGCCGCCGACTTCTATTACTTCGACACGCGCTCTAGCGAGTCCTACGGCCTGCTCGCCTCAAGCCGCCCGGCGATCGGCGGCCGTGTGGAAAGCACGCTCTGGCAGACGCCGGAGCACAGTGTCGACATCCGCCCAACCTTCGACAACGGCAACAAGGTCGTGATCCTGTCGAGCTCCGCGTTCCTCATCGCCGGCGCCACGACCCCAGCGCGCTCGATGCAGCTTCAGGATAAATACTCGAACCCGACGCCGGTCATCCTGGGTTCCGAAGACATCCCGGGCTCAGGCATCGTGTTCAGTCTCGTGTCCGACTCGACGGGCGCCTACAAGTTTGCGTCACCAAATCCGACGGGCTTCTCCGCGGGCCCCGGCAGCGCGCGCCTGCTGCTCGGCCAGCACACCACGACCTATTATCTGGCCGATACGCTTGCCGGCCTCCACACGCACACGATCGCCGAGAACGCCGGCAACCGCGGCTGGGCCGTGGCCACGCAGACGTACACCGTCGTCGCCGCGCCGCCGGCGCGCATCATCTTCAACACGCCGGTGCGCAAGCTCGTGGCCGGCACGACTTTCAGCTATCTTGTCGGCGTCTCGACGCCGAACGTCCAGGTGCAGACGCGCGACGTGTACGACAACATCTCGCCCGTGTTGACGACGCAGGTCGTCGACATCTTCTCGACCTCGCAGCTCGGACAGGCCAGCATCACGCCGACCGATCCGTCGTCATTCGCCTCCATCTACGGCGCCAATGCGCTGTCGCTGACCTTCAGCCCCGGCGTTTCGCAGCGTGACTTCTTCTATAAAGACCAGATCACGGGCTTCCCCGTTCTGTCCGCCGTGCATCAAGGCAACCTGATTCAGTCGGCGACGCAGCAGATCGTCATCACGCCCAACGCCGCCACGATGTTGTCGCTCCATCATCCGTTCCTGGCCACGTCGCCGCTCTCCGTTCGCAACGAGGGCGTGGTCACGGTGATCGCGCGCGACCAGTTCCAGAACCCTTCCGACGGCGGCGCGTCGATCGGAGAGAACAACGGCCTTGCGTACTCGGGCGACATCATCATCACGCATTCAGGCTCGACCTCGACCGTGCTGATCTCGGGCAACGGCATCGGCGTCTCCACGCTGACGCTGACCGCGGTTTCATCGGGCACTTTCACGATCAAGGACATCATTCAGGAGACGCTGACCCTTTGGGCGACCGACTACGCCAGACCGCTCATCAATGGTCGCACGGGCCTCTCTCCGTCGGTCGGCAATGTGGTGACGACGGGCCTCGTCGGAACGCCGGTGGACTTCGCGCCCGAGCCGCTCGTCACACAGTCGCAGACGAAGAAAGACAAGGGCGTGGCCAGCGCGCTATCCCAGGGCGACGGCAACGTGCCGGGCAGCAC
>JBBRXR010000006.1:0-13466 GCA_038238485.1 Elusimicrobiota bacterium
CGTGGTGTCGCGGCCGGAGGGGTCGCCAATCGACGCCGTGAAGTCACCAATAATGAAAACGACCGTGTGGCCGAGGTCCTGGAAAACGCGCAGCTTGCCGAGCACCACCGTGTGGCCGAGATGAATGTCGGGCGCGGTCGGATCGACGCCCAGCTTGATGCGCAGCGGTCGTCCTTTGGCGAGCTTCTTGCGAAGTTCATCTTCGGAGACGATTCGCGTGACGCCGCGTGAAAGTCGTTTGTATTGGGTTTCGATGTCGTTCATGGCGGGGGATTCGCCACCATTATAGGAACGGCTCGACTCATTGGCCAGAGTCTGTTTTGACACGTTCTTTGGACTTGTAACGTTTGGCGGGTTTCTTTATTCTGGATATATGATGCGACAAACATCCATTCTGGTGGTCGACGACGAGTCGGCCGTCTGCAAACTTCTCGAGAAGGTTTTTTCTCGGGAGGGGTTCTCCGTGACGATTGCCAATTCTGGGGAGCAAGCACTGGAGATCCTTGAGGTCCAGTCCATCGATCTGATCATTCTGGATCTCGACATGCCGGGCATTTCGGGTCAGGAAGTCTGTCGGCGGGTCCGCCGCGAAACCCGCTTCGACAGCATTTCCATTCTTGTCCTCACCGGCGGTTCCTCGGAAGGACTCACCGCCCGCTGCCTCGACGCCGGCGCGGACGATTACGTGGAAAAGCCCGCCGATCTGGTTGAGCTGGTCGCCCGCGTTCGGGCGATCCTTCGCCGGCCGCGAACGCTGATTCCCACCGATGGCATCATCCGCAAGGGCGGTCTCGTCGTCGAACCGTCTTCGAGAAAGATCACGCTCAATGGATCGCCGATTTCGCTCGCTCCCAAGGAGTTTGATCTATTGAGTCAGCTCGTCATCCACGCCCCCCGGGTGATTGACCGCAACACGCTCGCGCTCAAGGTCTGGGGCGTGACAGTCGAATTGCTCAATGGCCGCACGATGGACGTCCACATTCGTCGGATCCGCAAAAAGCTCGGCACTTCCGCGGCGTCGCTGAAAACGATCCAAAGCATCGGTTTTCAATGGGACGAGGCCGTCCCCCATTAAACCAGCCTCGTTTCAGCGCTGTTTTCCCCGCCTCCGCCGTTAACACTTCGTTAACAAATCATTAACCAATCGTTTCGTCGCGACTTTTCGCACATTCGGATACAACCGAATGGCAGCCCCGGACGTGGATGTCCCTGAGGGTAAGGAGACGACGATTGGATGTCGAAGATATTTTCGCGATGAGCCCCAGGCTCTCGCTCTTTTCGGGCCCACTTCGGGCGCCGGCAACGGACGATACGCTTGCCGGCCAGAACCTGACGCGCCCGTTCAATGTGAAGGCCGCCGATGAGTTGGGAGGCCGTCAGTGAGAAAGTCGGCCCCGATCCTGCTGTTGCTTCTTTCGTCGCTTGCGGCGACCGCCGCGCGCGCCGGTGAAAACGTACTGGTGGTGATGAGTTCCGAGCTCGCGCCGTACCAGGAAGCCCTTGCCGGAATCAGGACCGAGCTCGGCGCGAACGTTCCGGTTGTCGCGCTTTCAAAGGAAACCGGCGAACTCCCCCTCAATGGTCAGGTGGTGATCGCTATCGGCGGAAAGGCCGCCATCCATCCCTATCCCGAAGGAACGAGACTCATCTATTGCCTCGCGCCCGGCCTCGCTCTCGCAAAGAAGGGAAAAGCCGCGGGCATTCGCGTCGAAGTGTCTCCCACTCTGCTCTCGATGACGCGGCGCTTTAAATCAATTCAACCGTCGCTCAAGCGGCTCGGCGTGCTGTGGACATCGGATTCGATGAAGGCCTATCTCGACGAGGCCGATGCCATCCGCGCCGAACTCGGCGTGGAGATCGTGACGTACCGACTCGCCGGCACCGACGAACTTCCGGAGACGCTGCGCCGGCTTCAGGGCAAGGTCGACGCGCTCTGGCTTCCGCCGGACCCGCCGCTGATCTCGGCCGCGAGCCTGTCGACCATCAAAGGCTTTTCCTGGGCGAACGACGTCCCGTTCTATGTCCCCTCCGATGGCCTGACGGCCAGCGGCGCGCTCGCTTCGGTATCAAGTTCGTTCCGCGACATGGGCCGGACCGCGGCGAAGGCCGCGCGCACATTGATCGAAGGGCGACTTCCCGCTGCGACCATCTTCCCCGACATCACCAAAACCACATTTAATCTCAGCGCCGCCAAAGAGCTCAATGTTCAGGTGGACCAAGGGCTTATCGGAACAGGCGACCAGGTCCTCCCTTGAAACTGCAGACGAGGATCCTTTGCCTCGGACTGATTCTCGCCATTATCTCGGGCGGCCTGACGCTCGGGATCGCCAAACGCGCCTTCGACGCCATCCTCATCGGGCAGGTCGGGCAGATCGGGACCTCGGAAGTGAACAACCTCGGCGAGCACGCCGCGGACGGTATCAGGGAAAGGAGTGAGAGCGTCCTTCTCCCCCAGCTTCAGTCGGCGCAACAGGCGTCGGGCGCTCACGACGCCATCGCGCTCGACGCCGCGGGGAATGTTCTCGCGCACACGGAAATTACCCGGACCGGCGAACATTACGAGAACGCTTTTCACGTCGATGTCCTGTCGTCTTCGGACACAGTCGTCCGCCGCACGGCGGACATGCTGATCATCTGCGCGCCCGTTTGGGAGAAGCACGTGGCTGATCTCGGCGAGGCTCTCCTGATGGCCGGCGCACCCAACGACAGCGCGGAAACCCGGATCGGATCCATTATTCTGGAAATCCCTCTCGCCCGGACGCTGGCGGTGAGCAGCCGCATCGTCGATCGTCTCGCGCTCATCATCGGCATCATCGGCCTCGCGGCGATCACGGGCCTCGTGCTGATCGTCCGCGGCATTCTCCGGCCCGTTGAGTTGCTGATCGCGGGGACAGAGAAAATCGCGCAAGGCGATTACGGCACCGAGATCCGGGTCTCGCGCGCCGACGAAGTGGGCCAACTCGCCGGCGCTTTCAATCGCATGAGCCGCGTCCTCGCGGAGACCACCGTTTCGAAGGAATTCATGCAAGGCGTGTTCAGCAACATGACAGAACCGCTCTTCGTTGTCGGCATGAACGGACAGATCTCCGCCTGTAACGAGGCCGCGCTGGCCCTCGTCGGCTACGAGCGGTCCGAGGTGCTTGGCCAGCCGCTCGGCATGGTCCTCGGGGGCCAGCTGTGTTCGCTCGACAAGAAAGACGTCATGCAGGAAGGATGGATGGAGAGCGTGAAAGACGCGGAGAAGGTGCTCGTGAACAAGCAGGGCACGCGCATCGAGGTTCTCTACTCCGCTGCGCCGCTCAAGGACGTGCAGGGAGCCACGCAGGGTCTGATCGTGGTGGCCCGCGACATGACCGAACGCAAAACCATGGAGACCATCATTCGCCGCTCCGAAAAAATGTCGGCCGTCGGCCAGTTGGCCGCGGGCGTCGCGCACGAAATCAACAACCCGCTCGGCGTGATCCTCGGATACGCCCAGGCGCTCACCCGCCGCCTTCCCTCTCCGGACGATCCGTCGGCTGTCCCGTTGAAGTCGATTGAAAAAGAAGCCCTTCGCTGCAAGAACCTTGTCCAGGACCTCCTCACCTTCTCTCGCGTCTCCAAGGTCGAGAAGGAACCGACCGACCTGAATAAAATTGTGACAGCCGCAATTTCACTCGTCAACGCGCAGGCTCGAATGGGTCAGATCAATGTCGTCTCCAAGCTGAGTGACAACCTTCCGCATTTCCTCGGCAACCCGAACCAGGTGCAGCAAATCATCATCAACCTGTCCACGAACGCCATGGATGCGATGCCGAGCGCGGGAACGCTCACGGTGAAGACGGAACTCCGTGACGAAGGTCCTCTCTCCTGGGTGTGCCTTCTGGTGCAGGACAACGGAACCGGCATCCCGTCCGATCTGGTGTCCAAAATCTTCGAGCCGTTTTTCACCACCAAGCCGGTCGGAAAAGGCACCGGGCTGGGCCTGAGCCTCGTGCATGAAATCGTGAAGAAGCATTCGGGAACCGTCGACGTGCGAAGCGAGCCCGGGTTCACGGAATTTTGCGTCAAGTTTCCGGTCCGCTTCACGGACCGCCCGAAGGAGGCAGCCCTGTCATGAAACACGCGCCGGCCGATTCGCTCAATATCCTCGTGGTTGATGATGAGGAAGGATTTCGCGACCTCCTCAAGTGGGAGTTTGTGGCGCTCGGGATGAACGTTGAGACGGCCTCCAGCGGCGACGAAGGTGTCGCCCTGCTCACCACGATTCGCTTCGACGTTGTGGTTACCGACATCACCATGCCGCGCATGGACGGCCTCAAGCTTCTCGAGCACATCAAAACGGTGTCGCCGCGGACCGAAGTGATCGTCGTGACCGGCTTCAGCGCCGTTGAGACCGCGGTTTACGCGATGAGCCACGGCGCGTTCGATTTCATCCTCAAGCCCTACGACATCAATGATCTGCTGTTGCGCGTGAAGAAAGCGGCCGAGGCGTACACGCAATGCCGTTCCTGTGGACGGAGCGCGGCATGACCGCCACCGATGCTCCGCGCCCGAAGGTCCTCATCGTTGACGATGAGGCGGGCCTGCGCGAGATGCTCGTCTTCGGCCTGACCGACCGCGGGTACGACGTTTCCGTCGCCGCCGACGGCGACGCGGGGATCTCCATGGTCGAAACCAGGCCGTTTGACCTCGTGGTCAGCGACATCATGATGCCGGGAACGAGCGGAGTGGAGGTCCTCAAGCGCATCAAGGAAGTGCAGCCGACAACGGAAGTGATCATGGCCACGGGCTTCGCCACGCTGGAAACGGCGATCGAGTCCATGAAAAGCGGCGCCTACGATTTCATTCCCAAGCCTTACGAACTCGATCAGTTATGCGCGGTTTTCGGCCGCGCGCTCGAGCGACGCCGCCTGAGGGCCCAGGTGATCAAGCTCCAGGAACTTAACCACATGAAGTACGAGTTTCTCGCCAACATGATCGAGGACCTGCGCCCGCCGATGACCGAGATCATCGAGGAAGCCACGAAGATCCTGGACCGCGCGCAGGGCGACATTGTTTCGCGGCGCGAAGAGGCCCTCAAGCGCATCACGTCGAGCACGCGCGGGCTCCTCAGGTTGACCGAGAATATCCAGCACCTGTCGAAACTGTCGACCGCGCTGAACGGCATGGACCAACCAGACATTTCAAGAAAGGAGTGACCCTTGGAAACCGCCGGAAGAAAAGAAAAAGTCCTCGTGATCGACGATGAGCCGGGCATTCGTGAAATGCTTTCCCGCGAGCTCACCCTGGAGGGCTACGACGTCCAGACCGCCGAAGACGGTCTCGACGCCCTCGAAAAGGTCAAACGCGAGAAATTTCAGCTCGCCGTCTGCGACATGAACATGCCGCGTCTCGCCGGACTGGAAGTGCTCGAGGCCATTCGGGACCGCGACCCGGACATGGAAGTCATCATGATGACCGGTTACGCCACAGTGGAATCGGCCGTGCAGGCCATGAAGAAAGGCGCTTATGATTTCGTTCAGAAGCCCTTTTCGCTCGATGAGCTGCTCATGCTTGTCCAGAAGTCGCTCGAGAAGCAAAATCTCAAATTGACGATGGCCGTTTACGAGGCCAGCCGCCTGATCTTCCGATCCATCAAGCTTGAGGCGCTGCTGCCCCTGGTCGCCCAACTTTCACTCAAGATTCTCGACGCCGATGACGCGTCGATCATGATCGCTGATGATGCCGGCCACCTGACGACCAAGGCGACCGCCGGCCACACGCCCGCCGATGTGGGCGGACCCGTCACCGGCGTGGACATTGCCATCGCCGAGAAAGTCGCGGAGGGCCGCGAACCGCTCGTGGTCAGCAATCCTTCCAGTATTGACCCACGCCTCAAGGACATGCCGGGAATCAAAGGAATCAAGTCGTCGATCGTGCACCCTCTTTTCGTCGATGATCACCTGGTGGGCGTCATCAACTTCAACCGCACCATCAATGAAAAAATATTCGGGCACATGGACCTGCGCATCGCGACGATCTTCGCGTCCCAGATCGCTCAGGCAATCCAGAACGCGAACCTTTACCGCCGCCTCGAGGAGAAGCAAACGCAGCTCGTGCAGTCGGAGAAGCTCGCCAGCATCGGCATGCTCACGGCGGGCATCGCGCACGAACTTAACAACCCTTTGAACGGCATCATGGGATTTGCCCAGCTTCTACTGGAAGACGTGAGCCTGTCCTCGCGACAGCGCGAGGACATCAAGACCATCAGCGACGAAAGCGTTCGATGCCGCAACATCATCAAAAACCTTCTCCAGTTCAGCCGCAAAGCGCAGCAGCCTGTCGAGCCTGTGAAAATTCTCCCCGTCCTCGTTACCACGATGGACCTGTTTCGCTATGAGTTCTCGAGCGGCAACATCGTGATGGAGAAAGATGTCCCCGAGGACCTGCCGGCGGTGCTGGGCGACGCGAGTCAGCTCCAGCAGGTCTTCATCAACTTGATCACGAATGCGCAGCACGCGATGGACGGGGTCACGAACCCGCTGTTGAAAATCCATGCCCGCGCGCAGGACGGCCGCGTTATCCTCCGCTTTATCGACAACGGGATGGGCATCGAGAAGAAGTCCCTGGGTCGAATTTTCGATCCCTTCTTCACCACCAAGGCCGTCGGGAAAGGGACGGGCCTGGGGTTGTCGATTTGCTACGGCATCATCAGCCAGCACCAGGGTTCGATGCGCGTCGAAAGCGAGACCGGCAAGGGCGCGACTTTCATCGTGGAGCTGCCCGCTCATGTCTGACGAATCGATCTCCCTCAAGAAGGTCCTTGTCGTCGAAGACGAGAAGGTGATGCAGATCCTTGTCGCCCGGCTTTTCAAGCGGGGTGACTTCAGCGTCGAACTCTCCACGGTGGGCACCATCAAAGAGGGCCTCGATTTCATTGATAAGAACGATTTCGCTCTTCTCGTCACCGACATGAGCCTGCCGGACGGTCGCGGCGTGGATGTGATTCGTCGGTTTCGCGACAAATTTCCGAACGCGCCCATCATCGTGATGAGCGGATCGCTCACGATTGAAGTCGAAGTCGACGCCATCGGCGGGGCCAAGGTCTCTACCTGTCTTCAGAAGCCTTTCTCCGTTGATGCCTTCCACGCTGCCGTCTCCCAGGCACTGAAAAGCTAACCTTGGGGCGCTCATGACGCCCACCGACCGCCGCATCTCCTCCGAACAGGAAGCCCAGGTTCAGAAGAGCCTCGGGCTGTGCCTGCGCGAAGGCGTCGCCGCGCAGGTCATGATCGGCATCGTTGATTACTTTCTCGTTCCGTTCGCGCTTCTGCTGGGGGCCGGCAACCAGGAAATCGGTTTTCTCGTCGCCGTGCCCAATCTGCTGGCATCCATTTTCCAATTCGCCGCCGTGAAGTCCATCGATTGGGCCGGCGGCCGCCTCCGGCTTCTCCTCCTGGGATTTCTCGTCCAGGCACTCTTCCTTCTTCCCGTCGGATTGCTTTCCTATCTCGACATCTCCCGGAAAATTGTGGTTCTGACCGCGCTTATCACCGTCTACAAGTCGGTGGCGAGCCTCATCGGCCCGGCGTGGGGAAGTCTCGTGAGCGAATACCTGCCGGCGCAACGGCGCGGCGCGTATTTCGGGCTCCGTTCACGCCTCCTTGGCATCACCGGCCTCATCAGTTTGAGCCTGTGGGGCGTTTTCCTGACGGTCTGGAAGCAGCGGTATTCGGCGGCGGCGGGCTTTCTCATCATGTTCGTGGTGGCGGGCGCCGCGCGGCTGATCGGCGCGGGCTACATGGCACGGATGGTCGATCTTCCGCTCCACCGCAAGCGAGAAGACGAGTTCACTTTCTGGATGTTCCTGCGGCGGTTCAAGGAAAGCAACTTTGTGAAGTACGTGTTCTATGTCGCTGGAATCACGTTCGCCACCAACCTTTCCGCGCCCTACTTCAGCGTCCACATGCTGCGGGACCTGAAGTTCAGCTATCTGAGTTACATGGCCGTGAGCCTGGCGCCCGTGGTGACCGGCCTGATTGCGTTCCCGATCTGGGGACGCCACGCCGATTCCGTGGGCAACGCGCGGATTCTTAAAATCACGGGCCTCTTCATCCCGCTCATTCCCCTTTTCTGGCTCCTTCCGCGCTCGCCGGCGACGCTGGTGATCGTGGAGATGTTTTCGGGTTTCGTCTGGGGCGGGTTCAATCTCTGCGCCACCAACTTCATCTACGACGCCGTGTCTCCGGCCAAACGCGTGCGCTGTCTGGGTTACTTCAACTTCATCAACGGGACCGCCATCTTCGCGGGTGCGTCGATCGGCGGATGGCTGGCGAGCCGGCTTCCCGTGTTGGGCGGCCTACCATTCCTCAGCCTCTTCGTGGTCTCGGCCGCGGCCCGCTTCCTGGCCAATCTTTTCCTCGCCCGCCATTTCCAGGAAGTGAGAGCCGAGGCCCGGTCCGTGTCCAGCATCGACCTCTTTTTCAGCGTGGTCGGAATTCGGCCGGTGCTGGGTCGGGATCAGGAGATCGCGGCGCTTCCGTCCAAATCGGAGGCGGGATTTGTTGAAAGGCCGCCTCGAGTAGGGTAGGTTGAAACATGGCATTTAAGGACAACATCCTCCCCTTCACGGTCTTCCTGGCCACCGCCGCCGTCCTGGTGGTGATCAGGACGTCAACGCACCCGTCGCTCACCCGCGACTGGCAACCCAACCAGAAGACGCTCACGTCGATCGAAATCAATGGCGACGACGTGTTCATGCGCAACATCCGCTCGACGCGATACCAGAGTGAAACCAACTTCGTTCCGACCTATTTTGATCACGACTATAAGTTGTCGGACCTCGAGCAGGCCTGTCTCATCATTGAAGACCTCGGCGGCATGGGACGCGCCCATGTGATGCTTTCATTCGAGTTTCACGGGCAGGGATGGGTTGTGTTCTCACCGGAACCGCGGCTGGAGAACGGTGAGGAGTTTTCGGCGGTGGCGGGGTTATTCCGGCGGTACGAGTTGGCGACCTTGGTGGCGGCGGAAAGCGACGCGGTGTATCTGCGCACCAACATCCTCCACCATCCGGTCTACATGTACGACTTCCGGCTGGATGAGGCTCAGCTTCGCATGATGTTTCTGGAGATGGTGTCGCGCGAGACATCGCTGTCGCGCGACCCGGAGTTCTACCACACGATCTTCAACAGCGGTTCCGGACAGGTGATGCACGTCATGCGCTCGGTGGCCAAGCATTCATCACCCGGTCCGCTGTTCATGCCGATCCACGCCGACCGCCGCGCGTACGAGATGAGGCTCCTCCGAACCGATGTTTCTATCAACATCCTTCACGGACAGGGGATGATCACCGACGACGTGCGCGGCAGCCAGGCGGGGGACGCGGACTTCTCAGATAAGATTCACAAAGCCGTGGGACAGATCCAGGAAGGCCTGTGAACCGTTGGGCCTACTTCGCTTCGGCGAGCGCCTGGTAAGGCTTCACGCGGCTCTTCTTTTCGGCCGCTTCCAGCTCAGCGTCGTCCGCCAGTAACTCTTCCTTGCGCGCCAGCATCTTCTCTCCGAGCGCTTCCAGGTCCAGCCCCTTGGCTTTCTTGGCTTCCTTGAACATCTCCCCTTCTTCTTCCTTAATGTGGTGGCGGATGTTTTCGGCGAGCACGGTGAACTTCGCTTCGAAGTGATCGTCTTCGGCATCTTCCGACGACAGTTCCTCGATGATCGTTTTGGCCACGCGGTGCTCTTCCTCGGCCTCGTTCATCTGGTCTTCCTCTTCTTTCCCGAGCGCCTTGCGAACGGCGGGATAAAAGATTTCCTCTTCCACCGCGGCGTGAACGCGGAGTTCTTTCATCGCCTCTTCGGCAATGTTCTGCTTTTCAGCGCTGTCCTCGGCTTCATCGAAGTCGTCGAACAGATCCTTCACTTTCTTGTGGTCGGCCTTGAGAAGCTCGACGGCGTCCTGCTGCTGCGTCTTGGTCGGCATGGGTGCATTCCTCCGGGATTTTATTTTTCGGTGTCCTTCTCTTACGCACGAAAAACGGAGGGGTTCAGAGAAACGAAGTTGATAATGAGGAAAGGTCGAGGAACGTCGTTAAAGAACGCCTCTTCCACTTTCTCCGGCTCTTCTGCGGGCTGGACGAGGGAGTGCGAGGCGCAAACACCTTCAAAATGATGAAGATCGACGCTCGTATCCAGCAGGCCGGCACGGTAGGCGCAGAAAAACCTAAAGGTGGTTGTTTCCAGCAATCCGTTCCAAAGTCTTTCCAGCTCGATGGCAGCGTCACGTCGATGGTCCTGCCAGAGGATGTTCACCATCTCGCCGAAGGCATTCAACCGGCCAACCACGGCGTTGAATCACTTCGCACCGACGGCGACGCCGCGCTCACGTAGACCGCTCACAACGCCCTCGAACCGCACGGGCCCACCGCCGGCCGGTTCAAAACTTTCTGAACTCATTTTCCGCCGATATCCCCTATAATCTCGGCATGGGTTCCACCCCCGCAGACCCGTCGGAGATCGCCGCTTGAATTCACCGTCCCCCGTCCGCATTTTATTGATCGAATCAGATACCGCCCTCACCACGCCGGTCCACAACATTCTGCTCGCGCGCCAGCTCATTCCGTCTTTTGATTTCACCTCCGTGAAAAGTCTCGGCGGCGCGTTTCAGGAAATTGAGCGCCGTCGTTTCGAACTGATCGTGATGGACCTCGACCCCAAGGAAGATCCGACGTTGAGCGCGCTCGCGCGCCTGCGCGAGGTCGACGCCGACACTCCCGTCATCGCTTTGCTCTCCGACCGCAACGGCGCGCGCGCCCTGGACGTTCTTCACAAGGGCGCGCAGGGATACTTGCTCAAGAGCCAGCTCAACCCCGAGACGCTCCCCACTTTTCTCTGGCGTGCCGTCGAGCGCCACGCGCACGACGAGGCGATCCGACAGAGTGAAGAACGGTTTCGCACGATGATCGAAAACGCGTCAGACCTCATCCTGATGCTCGACGCGGGCGGCGTCGTCACGTTCGCGAGCCCGTCCACCGCGACGATTCTCAACATCGCTCCCGGCGTTCTCACCGGCCGCAATGCCCTGGATTATTTTCATCGTGACGACCGCCGACAGTTCCTCTCTCTCCTCGATAAGGCCTTCGACAGCGGCGAGGCCATTCCCTTCGTGCAGCTTCGTTTCCGCCTCAAGGAAGGCGGCTGGCTTCCGCTCGAGGGCAAAGGCAAGATTGTCGACGGAGAAAACGGCAAGCGCTGCGTTCTGAACTGCCACGATGTTTCGCATCGCGTGAAGATGGAAGACGAACTCCGGACGCTGTCGCTTCGTGATGAGCTCACGGGCCTTCACAACCGGCGCTCGTTCGTCACGTTCATCGACCAGCAGATCAAGCTCGCGCATCGCACCGGCCGCCGCGGCCTCTGCCTGCTCATGCTGGACCTGGACGGCTTCAAGCAGATCAACGACACGCTTGGTCACAAGGAAGGAGATCGCGCCCTGATCGACGCCGCGCGCATTCTGCAGACGACCTTTCGCGACGCCGACATCATCGCTCGCCTGGGCGGCGACGAGTTCGTGGTCTTCCTCACGGATTCCATTGAAAACGCGCAGCTCGAAGTGGTGAAGCGCCGGCTGTTTGACGGAGTCGATTCCTGGAACCGCAAGGAGCATCGCCGTTACCGGCTCGCGATGAGCGTGGGCGCGGTCCATCATGATCCGGCGGTACACCGCACACCCGAGGACCTTCTTCTCCACGCCGACGAGCTGATGTACCAGCAGAAGCGTGAGCGCAAACGCGCCGCGCTCGCCGCGTCGAACGCGCAGGCCGCAGCCCATGCGCCCGTGATCGACATCGAAGCCGTCAGCGGAAGCGCCAACTAAAACTGAGCAAGGTCCATTGAGTGGTGGTGGCGAAGGCAGGCGGAAGGATGAGAAGGCGGGAAGGTTTTAGCGAACGACGACGAAGGTTTTTTTGGCGATGGCGTCCGAACCGTCGCGCTGCGCTTTGACGATGAGGAAGTACGCGCCCGAGGCGAGATTGCCGAAATTCCATTTGTACTCATAGGCTGACGATCCCTGAATAATGCTCGGATCTCCCGCCAGCTGGCCTTCGTGAATCAATTCACCCGCCACGTTGTAAACTCGGATCTGCAGGCCTGTCGCATTGTCGATTCCCGCATGAAAAGTCACGGCCGTGGTGGCTGTCGCGGGGTTGGGGAAGGCGTAGACTTCCTGAAACGCGCTCTTGGCCGACGCGTACTGGACGGGCTGCCCGCCAGCCGTCGCGCGGGAGATCGTCCCGAGTGTGGCCACCAGCACCGCCGTCAGCACCATTGATTTCTTCATGCGATAAGTATGGCCCCCGTTTTCGACACCCGGCCTTAAAAACCGGAAACGGACCTGTAACAAATTCATTAGCGGATTTGCCCCTCAAACAGAAGTCGTTTGCTATGACAATCTGGTGATTTTGGGGCGAACTCAACGACGCCCCTTGCGTAAATAGGACACAATGGAAAAAGTACCTGCTCAAGCTCCCCCCGCCGAACTCCTGGATGACCAGGCGGTCGCCTGCACGTTGTGCGGCCTGGTGCAGCATCTGCCCCCGGCCACGCGCTATCAGATGGTGTCTTGTGCGCGGTGCGAAACGCCGATGGCGCGCCACAAGAGGAACAGCCTCAGCCGGACGATGGCATTCGCCATAGCGGCGCTCATCCTTTATATTCCGGCCAACCTGCTTCCTATTATGACGTTCGAATACTACGGGGCGTCGGAGCACAACACGGTCTGGTCGGGTGTCGTGAGTCTGGCGGAAAGCGGCATGTGGTTTGTGGCCGCGGTGGTCTTCATCGCGAGCATGGTGGCGCCGCTGTTGAAACTCTCCTCCCTGTTTCTCCTCGCCTACTCCGTCCGCTACGGTACAGGGGCGCGTTGGAAGACGCGTCTCTATCGCGTCATCAAGGTCATCGGGACGTGGGCGATGCTCGACGTTTTTCTTCTTGCGGTCCTCGTCGCGGTGGTGAAGCTCGGACAGCTCGCCAACGTTTCTCCCGGCCCCGCGGCCCTTCCCTTTACCCTGGTCGTGGTCTTCACGATCCTCGCAACCGAAAGCTTCGATCCCAGCCTTCTCTGGCACAATGAGCGACATACCGACCGCCCGTCTTGAACGACGATCCCGCACGTCCCTCGTCTGGGTCGTGCCCATGCTCTGCATCTTCATGGTGGCGGCCTTCCTCTATGGTCATTACAAGAAGATGGGCCCTGTCATCACCATTCATTTTCCCAATGCGGAAGGTCTGGTTCCCAACAAGACGCAGATCAAGTATCTCGGCGTTGTCGTGGGCAAGGTGACGGACCTGGAGGTGGACACCGCCAGCGGCACCGTGACAGTGTCCGCCCGCCTCGAACGGCAGGCCGAAGACCTGGCGAAGGAAGGGACGATCTTCGTCATGATCAAGCCTCAGGTCAGCTTTCAGGGCGTGGAAGGGCTCACCACGATTTTCAGCGGCGTCGC
>JBBRXR010000007.1:0-12646 GCA_038238485.1 Elusimicrobiota bacterium
ACGAAGATAAAACTCTGGGTCCGCGGCGATCTCTCGTCGGAAAATCGATTGCGCATCGAGGGTCCGGACGACGGCATCCCCGGCACGCCTACCGCGCGCGTCGAGCTGTCCGGCGATCAGCTCGCGAACGGCTGGCAGGAAATCACGCTGCCCATTCCCGTCACCGATTTTCAGAACGTGAAAGTGTTTCTCACGATCTCGATTCAATACGCCCAGCCGCCGCGCACAACGGCGGCCGGTGGCGGAGGCACTGTTTTCCTGGACGACATCCGTTATGAATAAATTTTTCCGCCGGATCACGTCGCTCTCGCTCGCCGCGCTTCTTTTCGCTGGCGCGCCGACCGCGCGCGCCGCTGCGCCCAGCGATGGGAACGACTATGCGCCCGGTGGCGCGGGTGTGGTGGGGGAAGCGGCCAAGGCGGTCGTCGATCGCGTGTTCGGGGTGAAGGGCGAGGCCGCCGATATCAAGTACCACGCCATCGAGCTCTCGAACCATTCGCCCGTCAATGCCGGAATTCGGTCCGCGCTCCTGCCGGGCTGGGGTCAGCAGTTCAACCGCCAGCCCGTCAAAGCCGCCGCCCTTTTCATGGTCATCACCGTTGGCGCGTTCGGAGCCGTGAAGGCTTATCACCAGTCGAACGACGATTACAACAAGTACAAGTCCATCGGAAACCGCAACGACTCGTCGTTCGACGATTACGGCCGTCACCGCACGCAGGCCTATGTCCTTGGCGGCGCCACGCTCGGCCTCTGGGTCTATTCCATCTTCGACGCCTACCGCTACGCCTACAATCCGCTGTGGAGCCGCGAGCATTCCGTGGAGGTCGCCCTCCTCGATGACGGCGCCGGCGTGCAGTGGCATCGGAAATTTTAAAGGCACCATCATGAAAAACCGACTTTCTCATCGCGTTTTCGTTGTGGC
This sequence comes from Elusimicrobiota bacterium, assembly GCA_038238485.1. GTDB lineage: Bacteria > Elusimicrobiota > Elusimicrobia > F11 > F11 > JBBRXR01. The sequence goes on from JBBRXR010000007.1 coordinate 923, forward strand.
CGCGCTGGCCCTTGGGTCGGCCGCGGTCTTCGCCGGCTGCAAGCACAAGGACCGGCTCACGTCGAACTACTTCAACTTCACCATCACCCCGCCCGCAGCGCAGCTGCTCAAGGGGCAGGCCATCACATTGACGGCCTCGACCGGCGGCTCCGCGGACATCCAGCCCAATTGGGAAGTGACGCCGATCACGGCCGGAGCCTTCAGCCCGGCGGTCGGGCGCGCGGTGGTCTTTACGCCCGCCATTCTGGGCGATGCGACGGTGTTCGCGACCTACGATGGCGTCCAGGCCCGCTCGCAGATCGCGGTGGTGGCGTACATTTCCACGGCCACCGTTCCCAACCGGTTCGACGTCTACACCGACAACGGTCTGCCCACGACCTTCGGCGGTGCGAGCTTCGGCCCAGACATTTTCGTCGGTGGCACCATGACGCTTTCCGAACCGAATACCGGATACACGACCGAAGGCCTCAAATACCTGCATGGGACCGGCTTTACGGGCGGTTTCTGGGGGGTGGCGCTGGATACCCATCTGACCGGCGCCAAGGCGAACCTGGCATCGTTTTCCTTCGGCAACCTGAAGTTCTCCATCCGGCTGGCGCGAACGCTGACGATCTCCGAGGACATCCGCATCGCCATTGACGACACAATTGGCCTGCCCGGAAACGACGGCGGTGTGGTACTCTCTTCTATCGGGTCTTTCAGCAAGCTGAGCACGGATTGGCAGGATATTTCGATCCCGGTCGCCACGTTCTCACCGACCCAGGACCTCTCCCAAATCAAAGTCCCGTTTGCTATTGCGTTGCAGAATATGGGATCGTCACTTACGTTTGACGTAGACGCGGTGAGATGGGAGAAGTAGTCGATTTTTCGATGGGGTCGCAGTACATTCAAACGCTTGAATAGAAGGCAGTCCTAACCAAGAAATGGTCATTCGTCGACACACCAAAACAGAGTTGAACTTCTGGGTCATGCCCAACGCGGGTTTCGCCACGCGTCCGGTGCTCCAGGCATTCGTTGATGAGTTCGAGGCCGCCCGCCCCGACGTCAAGGTCCGGCTCATCATCCATCCCTGGTCGCTCGCCTGGAACCGGTTCATGGAAGTCATCAAGGGCCGCAACGTGAAATCCACGCCCGACGTTTTGCAGGTCGGCACGACCTGGGTAACCACCCTCAACTACCTCGGGGCGCTCGAGAAAGTGCCGGCCGAAGCGGGCCTCGAAGACGCCAACGGCGGCAACGTGGGCGACAGCGACGCCCAGTGCGTGCCGTGGTTCGTCGACATCCGCGTCCTCTACTACCGCAAAGACCTCTTCCAGAAATTCGGCGTCGACCCACGCTGGCTCGAAGACTGGAAAGGCTTCAACCGCGCGTGCGCCGAAATTCAGAAGGCCATCCAGAAGGGCGGGCTCGGCAACATCATCGCGCCGCTCGCCATTCCCGGTCAGAAGCCCGGCGTCCTGATGCACGACCTGGCCCCGTGGGTGTGGCAGGCTGGCGCCGACTTCGGCGGCGACGAGGCCGGGGAAACCAATCTCACGCAGGCCGCCTTCCAGCAAGGCTGCCAGTTCTATTTCGATCTCGTGGCCAACGGCTACATGCCGATTCCCAACAGCGCGGTGCCGCCCGGGAATTTCTTCACGGGCCATTACGCCATGCAGTTCACCGGCAGTTGGCCGGTTGATTCCTATTTGAATCCGGCCGGTCCCTACGCGAACAGCGAAGTCGCCAACGGCTTTGCCGTGGCGCCGCTCCCCGCCGGCCCGCACGGCCGCGCCACCTTTCTTGGCGGCAGCAACCTCGGGGTCGCCGCGGCCAGCCACAACAAGGAAGTCGCTTGGGACTTCATTAAATTTCTCAACGAGCCCGCGCGGCAGATCCGCCACGCGCGCACGATCGGCGCGCTTCCCGCGCGCCTGCAGGGCATGGAAGCGCTCTTCGAAAATCATCCCGAAGCGCTGCAGGTTTTCCTGAGCTCCTTCAACACCGCCCGCCGGCTCCCGCGCGTCATCGAGCTCGGCTCCGTCGAGCAGATCATCTACAAGATGGGCGCGCGCCTGCTGTCGGCGATCAGGGAAGGCGCGTACAACCCGAAGCGCCTTCAGCAGGAAATCGCTTCCGCCAACGGCGAGATCAAGACGCTTTTGTCGGTGCACCGTTACGGCACCCGCCCCGCCGGGAGGGCCGCGTGACCGCGCTTCGCGCCCTCCTCGCTTACCAGGACCTCCTGCGCCGCTTCCAGAACCAGCTGGCGAACTCGCCGCTCGGCCTCGAAGGCACGCTTGAGTACGGCCTCGAATATCTCATCACGCGCCTGCGCCTCCAGAACGTCGGCCTCTTCTGGTGGGACGCCCAGCGCAATTGCCTCTCGATGCAGTACGTCCTCCATCAGGGCCTGCTCATGGAAGGCGAGGAAGAAATTATTGTGGACTCGTCCAGCCCGCTCTTTCCGCTTCTTGACGAGCGGCGGCCCGTCATCGTGTCCGCGAAGAAACCGTGGGCGGCGTTCATCCCGCTGCGCGCGGGTTCCGAGCTGATCGGCGCGGTGCGCATCGAGCGCGCCACGCCGCTGCCCAAGGGCAAAGTCATGATGTCGCTCACGCCCGTGATCGCGCAGTCCGGCCCGCCCTTGCCGCGCAATTATCCGCTGCTCGAAGACATCGCCGACATTTTATCGCTGAAGATTCAGCAGCTCACGCGAGACGAGAAGCATCGCAAGCGCACGCAGTACCTGCAGGCCGCCTCTGAAGTCGCGACGGCCGTGTTCGAGCGCCCGCGCCTGCGCGATATGCTTGAGGCCGTCTCGCGCAGCATCGTGCAGAACCTCGGATTCGACCGCATCCGGATTTATCTCGTGGACTCCGAGGGCGCGAAGCTCGACGGCGTGCTCGGCCTCATGATTCCCGACCGGCTTCTTGATCTGGCCGGGGAAAGTTTCCCGTTGAAGAAGGGCGTGAATTCGCTCGTCGATATCGTGATGGCGCATGGCGCCGACCCGACGGTTCATCTCGTCGGCGGTCGCGTGGTCTACGTTCCGCTCGTCGTGAACAATCAGGTCCTCGGCTGCATCGCCGTCGACAACCTGCTGAGCCAGCAGCTCATGGACGAAGAACAGCTGGAAGCGCTCCGCGCCCTGATCAGCCAGATCGGCATGGCGGTGCTCAACGCGCGCCTGTTCGAAGACATCGAGCAGCAGGCGATCACCGACGGCCTCACCAAACTTTATGTCCACCGCTACTTCCAGCAGCGCCTTAAGGAAGAAATCGACCGCGCCGACCGCTATTCCTACAACGTGTCGCTCGTCATGATGGACGTGGACAAGTTCAAGCAGCTCAACGACCAGTACGGACATCTGCTCGGGGACCGCGTGCTCGAGGCGCTGGCCGCGAGCATCCGTACCAACATTCGCCGCATCGACCTCGCCGCTCGCTACGGCGGCGACGAATTCGTGCTCGTGCTGCCCGAGATCACCGAGCAGGAAGCTTGGTTGATGGGTGAGCGCCTGCTCAACGCGCTCAACAAAGTGACGGTCACCGCGCCGGATGGAACCATTGTCCCCATCCGCGTTACCATGGGGGCTGCGATGTATTCAACGGACGCTCGAACGTCCCGCGATTTGATCGAAGCCGCCGATAAGGCGCTGTACTGGGCCAAAAAGAACAATCGGGGCTCATTTTGCTTCTACCGCACGATCATTAATACCGCCGAAAAATCGGCCTGAACTCAGCTCCAAAAACTCCCGCCTCCGGCTGAGTGTTTCAGACATAAAAATAGAGCCGTTATTCGGTTCGCTCAAACGTAATGTTATCGACGGAAAGAAAGTCGAGCGTTCGTCTGAAAAGTGCTTGCTTTTAGCACCTGCGAATTGATATCAAACAACGCTTGTTCGGGTCTTACCAACCCGGTTGAAACGCCCTCCCCTAACCCGCGGAAAACACCCGCATTTTGCGAGTCCCCTCTGTGTCTGAGGTCGTATTCTTTACAGCTTGTTTATCGTTCGTTAAGGCGATCTTAACCGGTCAACCGTTACCATGGATGACCGTGAGAGAAAGCCAGTCCCATATTCCTTCAACGAGGAACGGAATGCTGTTAAGGACGCTGTCATTGTCCTGGGCCCTTAAAATGAGAAAAACGCTTTGGTTTTTCGCGTTCTTCTTTTTAACTGCCTATATTACCGCCCCCCTCGTTCCCGTCGAAGCCGCCTTCCAGGAGAACCTCTGGGGCGCCCGCCCCGCCGCCCTCGGTGGCGCTTTTACCGCCGTTTCAGACGATGCCAACGCCCCCGCCTACAACCCCGCCGGAATCGCCCTCCTCACGCAGTCCGAATTGACGTTTATGTACGCGCGCCTGTACTCGGGCGTGAACTTCTATGCCGGCCAGAACGACACCTCGCGTCTGGGTCTCGGTTTCTTCAGCTACGTGCCGAAAATTGCCGATGGCGCCTACGGTAGCTACGCCATCTCCTGGACGAATTTCGTCGCCTCGAACCTGTACCGTGAAGATTCCTTCAGCCTCTCCGCCGCCGACTCCTACCAGTTCGAATCCGTCGGCACCAAGCCGATCCTCTCCTACGGCGCCAACCTCAAGATGCTCCGCCGCTCATTCTCGACCGACTCGCGCACGGACGCCGACCCGGTGTTCAAAGGCGGCCGCAGCTCGACCGCGTTGACCGGCGACATCGGCCTCCTGCTTCAGCCCAATTTCCGGATTTTCCCCGGCCTGCGTTTCGGTTTCGCCGGCCAGAACGTCAACTCGCCGAACATCGGTCTCGCCCAGACGGACCGCGTGCCGGCCCGCTACAGCCTCGGCGTCGCCTATCGCCATTCGGCGTTCCCGCTTTTCAATCCGTCCGTGGAAGTCAGCAAGCGCCATGGCCGCACGCTCGTCTCGGGTTCGTGGGAAGCGTGGGTCGCGCCGGAAGTGCTCGCGCTCCGTTTCGGCGGCAATGCCGACGAACTCGGCGGCGGCATCGGATACCAGTTTGATTTATTCAGCCGGCTCAAGATGAAGCTCGACTACGCGCTCATCTGGCCGCTGAACGTGCAAGGTACAAACGGGAGTCATCGTGTATCCATCACGACATCGTTTTAACTCGTCAGAGTTGAACGGGGGTCAGGCGACTCCCCTTGGAGTTCTCAAATGGCTGTGTCGGGGGGCTGCTACCGCCCCGGACGCGAAACGGGACGGTTGTGGCTCTTCAAGCACAGCCGGCTCGACAAGTCGAGAGAGAGTCGGCGTGCGACGCAACGCATCGTCGAATTTACAGTCGCCAATTAAACGGGTACGGCTCCTGCCGCTGCCCTCTCAAGGAGAAGCAAAATGAAGAAGTTACTCGCAGGCCTGTTAGTGGCTGCTGGCGCCCTCGTGGTGTCCGCAGTTCCGTCCTACGCCTTCCAGTCGGTCAGCATCACGACCGTTACTGCGCAGACGACGACGGGTGGAGTAAAGACGGCGGCGTTCACGCTGATCGTTCGTAACGTTGGCACGCCCCTCTCTGGTGGCGGACCCGCGTCGAGCAATCCGGTGAACTGGACGGGTGTTGACCCGGCCGTCACGACCTGGAAATTGGCTGACCAGCTGCTGGTCATCAACTCCACGGTGACGGACGTTGGCGGTGGTATCAAGATCTACACCGACAACACCGCTGCTGACGCCATCCCGAAGTTCGTTCCGCCGACCGCTGTGTCGACGGCCCCGACGTCGGTTGCCGCCGGTCTCGTGAAGGGTGGCGCTGCCACCACTTCCGCGCCGACGCTCCCGATGGCGTGGACGATCAAAACGACGACCCGCACCGTGGAAAGCGGTACGGACGTCACTGGTGTTGGTGCGTCTGACCCGAACTTGGGTTCAGGTGCCGCCGTGTTCAACAACCGCTTCCAGTGGCTGTTCGTGACCGATAAGTCCAACTGGACCAACGGTACGGACTTCAACGGTAACGGTCTCACCAGCGACCCGGGCGACAGCGCTCCGTTGGCCCTGAATGCGCCTTACCCGACGATGATCAACAGCATCGGCACGCATTTCGGCCAGGCTGACACCGAATTCGGCGCCGCGCCGGACGGTACGAACGCCTACGTGTACCTGGAAGCCAACTTCGCTACGGCCGACGTGCAGCAGCTCTATCGCACGACGACCCTCCGCGTTGAGGCTTACATCCAGTAATTAGCAGCTAAAGAAGCGTTTCGCGAAGGTGGCGGGAGGTTTTAATCCTCCCGCCACCATACTCCGAAGCGCAAAAGTCCCCGGAAATCCGGGGAACGATTTGTTGAAAGGGGCTCAAAAATGTCGAGAAGCAAGGTTCTGGTTTTGATCGGTGGATTGATGATGTCGATGCCCGCGGCCGCGTTGCAGGTGTCGCCGACCTATCAGCTTTTCGAGCTGAAGGCCGGGGATGCCATGGATGGTCAGATGACCGTCACCAACAACGAGCCCGCGGCGCTGACGATCAAGCCGACCGTGAAAGACTGGTATCTCCTGAACGTCAACGCCGCTCACAAAGTCGATACATGGCTTCGCCTCGACGATGCGAAGGAATTCACGCTCAAGCCAGGAGAGTCCCACCTTCTCACTTACAAGATACAGCCCCCGAAGAAAGCCAAGGGCGAGCTGGCCGGCGCCATCACGCTGTCCAACAAGCCCAAGGAATCCATGATCACCATGCAGTTGAGTGTCGTGCAGTACGCCGGCCTCAAGGGCACCGAGAAGCTCGCGATGGACATTGAAGGCCTGGGGATCAACATCTCCAGCAATACCGAGGTCGGCGTGATGATGCTCAACACGGGCAACGTGCACATCCGCCCCCGCGGCTTCATTTATATCGATACGCCCAGTGGAACGCGCGTTCTCAACGTCGAGATTCCGACGAGCCAGCCGGCGTTTCCCGGCCAGTCGCGTCTCTACTCGGGCGTCGTGAAAGGTTTCACGCTTCCGGCGGGAACGTACACCGCGCGCATCGAGCTGTCCGACATGGACCGCCCGGTTCAATTGCCCGTGAAGATCAAGAAATTCTCCGTTGACGCCAACGGAAAGGTGGAAGTCCGCTAAACCGAACATGAAGAGCCTTCGGCACCATCATCGGAAAGGAGTCGGCAAAGCGCGCGCAGCGCTTTGCACCGTCCTCTTTTCCTTTGCGGCCGCGCTCTTCGCGGTTGCCGCCGCCGAGGCATTCCAATCGGTTCGCGTCGAGAACGTCACGGCCGGCTGTCTCACCGGTGGTGTCCGTCCGCAGTTCCTCAAGATCAGCCACACGCCGCTCAGCGAAGGCTCGGAAGTCACCAGGGAAGTCATCATCCTCGGCGAAGCCGGTTTCGACACGCCGACCACGCCTCCTCCTTATAACCAGCGCATGACCGTGTTCTCTCCGGCGCCGGCTCCCGAGAACCAGCAGATCGAAGTCCTCGTCGAATACCGTTTTATTCCGTCGCTCTCCGCCGGTCCGGAAGAGTCCGTGTTCACGCCCGCCATCGTCGGTCCCGACCCGGTGGCTTTCGCTTTCGAAATCAACCCGAGCTCGGTGACGTCGGGCGCGCTCCAGTACCGCATCCTCGCGCGCCGCCTGAATTCGAACACCACGAGCTACACTTATTCGCCGCGCGAGATCGCCGGCGTGCCCCAGTGGAACTTCATCCAGGTGAAGTCGAACGCCTTGCAGGTGATCGGCATCCAGGGCGGGCGCTTCAGCCTCGTGGACGGCAACCCGGCCGACGGCGAGACGTTCCTCGACGTGCCGCGCGGCCTGTTCTCGACCCCCACGGCCGTGACGCTCGACGAAATTCCGCTCAACGACCCGTCCATTCCGCAGGGCCTGCCGGAAGCCATCAAGGTTTACCGCGTGGATTCGCAGGGACCGGTCAAGGGCAACATGATGCTCACCGCGCTCTATCCCGACTTTGAATACCCGCAGGGGCAGGACGGCATCATCGACGGCAGCCAGCGCCCCGAGACCAGCATTGGCATGGCGTACTGGGACGGCTTCACGTGGCGTTACCTGGGCGGCGTGATCAACGCCACGCTCAACACCGTGACCGCGCGCATCGGCGGCAGCGGCTTCTACGCCATCGTGCCCGCGCAGGCTCAGGCGGCGCAGGACGCGCGCCCGTTCGAGAAGATCATCACGCCCAACGGCGACGGCAAGAACGACATCGCCACGTTCCTCTTCGCGAACCCCTTGGATAACACCAAGATTGAAATCTTTGATATGACGGGCCACCGCATCCGCACTCTCTTCAGCGCCACCGACAACGGCTGGGATGGTCGCGACGAAAACGGCAGCGTCGTCGAGTCTGGCGTGTACATCTACCAGTTCAAAACCGACGGCAAGCTCGTGAGCGGCCTGGTCGCGGTGGCCAAATAACATGAAGAACCCGAAACGTCCTTTCTCCCGCGCCCTCTTCACCGCCGCGTTCGCGCTCGTCGCGCTCGTGGTCGGCACGGCGCTGCCTGCCCGCGCCGCTGACGAAGTCATTTACCTGAACGGCCCTGTCGGTATTGGTGGGGGAAACGTCATTGCGCCGAATGGAAGCCCGATGGCCTACTTCACCTACTCTGGCGACGGCTCCGGGCAAACGTTTTCGAATTACTTTCAAGGTAATGTTACAGACGTGCCGTTGTCGCCGCAGGGTGGCAACTATATTGTGGCCAGCGTAGCCGCGGCTAATCTTTACGGTGGTACCGGAATGGCGTATTTGACCAGTACCTCCAACGGCGCGCCACAGACGATCAAGGATTTATCCGCTTATGCTGGCGGTACTCTGGAGTTTTACCTGAAAAGTGACCGCATCCTTACCGTCGAGATCCAGTGGGACAATGGCGCGGGCGGGAACGCTTCCTCGACCGGATACAATGTGGCCAGCACAGGCGGCGCCTGGCAGAAGATCACGATTCCGCTCACCGCCGCGAGCTTCGGCGGCAGCGTCGCCTATAACAAGATTAAGGTGCCGTTCCTGATCCGGCTCCCGGCGCAGTACGGCACTGACTCGATTTATCGCATCGACGACGTTAAATGGGTGGCGGGCGGCGGCGGGGCGGGCAATCCGGTGACCGCAGGGGGAACGCTAGAGTTCTACGCCGACGCTCCGCAATATCCCTTCGTCAACGGCACGGTGAACCTTGATTACTTCGTGTTCTCTGGCACGACATACATATTTGATCTACAGGAAGTCGCGGCGACGCTCGAAGGCAACAAGCGCGGCCGCCTTACCATCAACTCGTCGGCGGGCTTGAGCTCGGGCGGATGGGGAATCCAATTTAAAGACGGAGCCAACGTTGTCGACCAGAACCTTGGCGCGTTCGCGGGAGGCGCGGTCCGCTTCCTTCTCAACAGCACCGAGGATCTGGCGTTGGAACTTCAAGACAATGCCCGAAAGGTGGCCCTGTCCATTCCGTCGACAGGCGGAATCTGGCGCGAACGGGTCGTCGATCTTCAGCTTTTCGCAAACCAAGGCATCGATTTGACCCGCATTAAGGTGCCGTTCCTGATTCGGCGTGTCGACTCGCCCGTCACGGCAACCACTTTCTACGTCGACCACGTTCGATGGACCAAAGCTTTGTCGAGCCTGGCCATTATTCCCACGACGACGTGGACGGCCACGGGCCGCCACCGCCAGTTCACCGTCGTCGGCAAGAGCGCCACGAACGAAGAGCTCGTGGTGTACGGCGCCTGGTCGACCACAGGCGGCTCGGGCTATTCCGTCAGCATCAGCACCGATTCGCGCTACACCATCGCCACCATCGGCACCGGCAACGCCACGATCAAATCAACGGTGTCGACGTCGAACAGCAACATCAGCAGCTCGACGCCCAACGTCGCGATCCCCACGCCCGCCGCGCCGCAGGATGGCCAGTTCGGCGTGCTGAGCGAAACGGTGCCCGGTGTCGTCCTGAACACGGACGCCCAGTTCGGAACCTATTTCGATAACACCGGCGCGTCGATCACCACCGCGGACGACACGGTGGATTTCCGCGAAGGATCACTGAGTACCAAGGTCACGCTGAACGTCCCCGCCGGAAAATACGCCGGCTTCTTTATTCAGCAGGGCATCGGTGTTGATGAAAACGTCGTTCGCAACATGGCCGATTATTACGACGGCTCCGTCCGGTTCTGGCTGAAGGCGCCCGCGGGCCTGGCGGGTAAGCTCGACATGAGCATCCGCACCGGCGGCATCCCCACGGAACTCTCCAAGGTCACCATCGACGCCAGCCACGGCATGGTGTTCGGCGACGGCAACTGGCACGCGATCGTCGTGCCAATCGCACAGTTCGCCAAAGCGGTCCCGTTCGCCGAGCTCTCACGAATCAAACTCCTTTTCAATATGTCGGTGTCGCTCCCGGCGGGCTCCGGCGGATCGCAGACGTTCAACATCGACAATATCCGGTGGGATACGCGCACCCCCGGTGCGCTGAACAACATTGTGATCAAGCCCACGGGCACCACGGGCGCTCGCGTGCGCATTCCCAAGAGTTTAAAACGCAACTTCATTGCGCGCGGCTTTGACGCGGCGGGTGTCGAGGTCGACATCCTTCCGACGTGGTCCCTTACGGGCGCGATCGGTTCGCTCACGCCGAACGGAACGCGCGCTCTCCTGTCGGCTTCGGCATCGCCCGCGCTCGGAAGCGTCAAGGCAACGGTAGGCGCCACGGTGGGCGAAACCTTCGTTGACGTGGCCAACATCGTCTTCACCCAGAACTTCAATGTCTTCTCCGACGCCGGCACGCCCGGCCCGATCGGCATCGACACCTGTGCCAATTGCCCCGACAGTCTCGACCTCAACGGCACCCACGGCATCAGCCCCGCCGCGCCTGAAGGCCACAGCGTCATGCACGCGACGTACACCCTTGTTAATGGCGGCGGTGGAGAGATTTCGTACGCTGCGTGGTTCGTCTACGAATCCGTCGGCACCCGCTACCTGAGCGCGTACAGCGACGGTTACCTCCATTTCTGGGTCAAGACCGGTCGCGATCTCGAGATCTCCATCAATTCCGACAACATCACGCCCGGCACCGGCCTCGCGAAGATTCGGCTCTCCGATCTCGGCGTGCCGACCGACAACACATTCCAGGAAGTCTGGCTGGCGCTCGACGACTTCAAGCAGCTCGAACCGCGCCTCGATTTCTCGCTGATGAAAGTGTTCTGGAGCATCGCGGCCATCTCGAACCAGATCGGCCAGGTGGCCAACCAGGTCTACGAGGTCGACGACGTGCGGTGGTACACCGCCAACCCCGAAGTGGCCGACGTGAACAAGGTCTACGCGGGCGTGAAAAACAAGCAGGGCGCGACGGGCCTCGTCCTTACGTATGACAATAACGGCCTCTCGCGCGCGGTGACTTACGACCAGGCGCTCGCCGCCATGGCCTACACCTATCGCCAGGACACGACGCTGTCGAAGAAAGTGCTTGATGTCTACAAGACCAAGTACAACGGCGGATCCGGCTTTGTGGGTTTCCAAAATGAATACGACCGCGACACGCTTGCCGTGCGCGATTCCGACCGCATGGTGGGCCCGAATGCGTGGATCATGCTGGCCGCCCTCCACTATAAGGCCGCGACCGGCTCGACCACCTATGACGCGATGATCACGGGTATCGCCAACTGGATTCTGACGAAGCAGGACGGCGGCGACGGCGCCATCCGGCTTGGATTTGTAAGCGGTTCAGAGAATCTGGCCAAGTCGACCGAACACAATTTCGACGTGTACGCGGCCTTCAAGGCCTACAAAGCGATCACCGGTC
>JBBRXR010000008.1:0-12493 GCA_038238485.1 Elusimicrobiota bacterium
GACGTCCGCAAGGAAGGCTCCTACCAGTTTCGCGACCTGGCTCTCAAGCAGGGCCTCGTGTCGTTGCTCTCGGTCCCCATGCTTTATAAGGACAAGGCGCTCGGCGTCATGAACACCTACACGGCCACCGAGCATCAGTTCACCGCGGAGGAAATCTCATTCGTTCAGTCGGTGGCCAACCAGTGCGCCTCCGCCATTGAGAACACGCGCCTTCTTTCCGACAAGCTCGCCGCGCAGGAAGCGCTCGAGGCCCGCAAACTGATCGAGCGCGCGAAGGGCATTCTCATGAAGCAGAAAAACATCCCCGAATCCGAAGCTTTTCGCGAGATCCAGCGGCAGAGCATGGACCGCCGCAAATCAATGAAGGAAATCAGCGAAGCCATCATTCTCGCTCACGAAATGGTGCAGTAAGCATGCGGATCGCGCTCGCCCAGATCAACTCGATCGTCGGCGATCTCGCCGGTAATTCCGAGCGGATCCAGGAAGCGCATGCCGAGGCCCGAGAGCAGGGGGCCGACCTCGTCGTCTTTCCGGAACTGTCCCTTACCGGCTATCCGCCGGAAGACCTTCTTCTCAAACCCGCCTTTGTCCGCGACAACCTCAGTGCGCTCCGCGCGCTGGCCAAGAAACTTTCTGGCCCGGCCGCGGCCATCGGCTTCGTCGATGCCGCCGAGAACGCCCGCTTCAATGCCGCCGCCTGGGTGGAGAACGGCGCCGTCGCGGGCGTCTATCGCAAGCGGGTTCTCCCCAACTACGGCGTGTTCGATGAGGACCGCTATTTCCTGCCCGGCCCCGCGCCGTTCGTGCGCGCGGTCAACGGCGTCCGCGTCGGCCTGACGATCTGCGAAGACATCTGGGTTCCCGGGCAGCACTGGAAGGACCTTCGCAAGAAATCGCCGCAGGTCGTGGCCAATCTTTCCGCGAGCCCGTTCCAGGCGGGCAAGATCCGCGACCGCAAGAAGACCTTCCGGGCCTTCGTATCCGCGGTGAAAGCGCCCCTCCTCTATTGCAATGCCGTCGGCGGACAGGACGAGCTCGTTTTCGATGGAGGCTCATTCGCGGTGAGCGCGGCCGGACGCGTGGGCGCGCAGGCCCCCATGTTTCAGGACGGCGTGTTCACCATCGACCTGGGTGAGCGTGGCCGCGACCTGAAAGGCCTGTGGACGCCTCCCCCGCCGCTCGATGGCGTGGATGAAATTCATCAGGCGCTCGTCCTCGGCGTGCGCGACTACGTGCGAAAGAACCGGTTCGTGAAAGTCGCCATCGGCGTGTCAGGTGGAATCGATTCCGCCCTCGTCGCGGCGATCGCCGTCGAGGCGCTCGGGAAAGAAAATGTGGTCGGCGTCACCATGCCGTCACGCTACAACTCTGACGCCACCATTTCGGACGCGAAGAAGCTCGCCGACAACCTTGGAATCAAGTTCCACACGATACCCATCCAGCCCGTATTCGCCAGCTTCCTCGAAGCGCTCGCCCCAACATTTTCAAACACGGCCCCGAACGAAGCCGAGGAGAACCTGCAGGCGCGCGTCCGCGGCGCCATGCTGATGGCGCTGTCGAACAAGTTCGGCTGGCTCGTGCTCACCACGGGAAACAAGTCCGAAGTGTCGACGGGCTACTGCACGCTGTACGGCGACACCGCTGGCGGTTTCGCGGTCATCAAGGACGTTCTCAAGACGACGGTCTACGCGCTGGCCAATCGCATCAACGAGCGCGCGGGCCGGGAACTCATCCCGGAAACCACCATCGAGCGGCCGCCCACCGCGGAATTGCGCGCCAATCAGAAAGACGAAGACTCTCTGGGCGCTTACGCGGACCTGGACCCGGTCATCGTCGCGTACGTCGAACAGAATCGCGCGCTGCCCGATATCATCCGCGCACATCCTGAGCGCGAAGATTACGTTCGCCGTATCCTGTCTCTCATCGACCGCAACGAGTACAAGCGCCGCCAGGCGCCTCCCGGCATCAAGATCACGCCCCGATCATTCGGCCGCGATCACCGCATGCCGATCACCAACCGCTACCGCGCGGGCTGAAGGGCCTCTCGCTCGAGCGCGTCGGCTTCGGCTGCCGCGCCTTCTCCTCCCGGCAATCCGCCCGCGATCCGCATCAGCTTCGCCGCTTTTTCCAGCTCGCCCGCTTTCTTCGCGGCCCGCGCGCTGTCCATCACCGCCCGCGCGTCCACGGGCGCGACGGCCTCCTGCGAGTTTCGACGGGAGCGGCGCCGCGGACGCGGCGCCTCCAACGCAGCGACCGACGAAGGCGCCGGCGTTGGCTCGGGACGCGATACCTGATCGGCTTGCGCGGCGAGGCGAGCGAGGGCGTCGCGCGATGGATGTCCGGCGGGGAGCGTGCGGACGAACCAGGCATCGGCACGAAGCCACGCATTGCGCGCATCCAGCGGTCGGCCCGCGTTCCAGGCGCTCACGCCGTCTTCGAACAAGGCGCGCGCGAAAGCGGGCGGCGGGGCGGCTTTTCGAACGACGGCGATCAGCGAGACGGTTTCTTCGGGAGACAGGGAGGGCGCGGCCGCGCAGAAGCACGGGACCGCGATGAGGAACAGAGCGGCGGTAAGACGCATGAGACTTCCTTTGAAGGGGAGCTGCGACGATGTGCGGCGGGGATGCCGCGGAAGGGAGATGGGAGCTTACTACAAAGACGATTTAAGCGTGAACGCGGGAAGCGAGAAACGCCGGCAATTGATCGTAAGGAAGAATCTCAAGGCCGAGATTCTCGGCCCAGAGGGTGAGGCCCTGATCGGCCGACACGAGCGTGGCGCCGGTCTCATAAGCGAGCAGAAGGATGTCGACGTCGGCTTTCGAATCGAGCATGCCTTCGCGCATGATGCGGCGATGGGATTCACGCAGCCGCTGGATCCACTCCGCGTCCGGGCGCGGCCCTTTCTCTCCCCGCTCCGGCTCTGGGGGCGCCGGCGTGTACAGCGCGTCGCGCACGGTGCGCTCGGCCAGGCGCAGGCCGCGGTCGATCCGGTCGCGGATCTCGTCGACGAGGGTATAGATGAACATGCCGGGCAACTTCACCTCGTGCTTGCGGGGCGCCTGTTGCCGGATGATCGCCAACAAATCTTTGGAGATCGCCGCTTCCTCAGCGAAGTGCATCAACTCGACATACACGCTCGGCGGCATCAGGAACTCGAGCTTGTCGGCGCGGCGGGCCTGCTCGAGAAAACGGGTAAACGCGTCCGTTGGCGACGTGCCGAAGGCGGCGGACGACGCGGGATTGACGAACACGCTGGTGTCGAGGACGATGCGGCGGATGGAGTCCATGGAAAACGAGGCGGGGTCGCCGGCGCTCACGCCGGCGGTTTTGATTTGTCGAGCGCGGCGCGAATGATTTCGCGCAGACCTTTGGGCCGAAAAGGCTTGGTGAGAAAACCGGCGACGTTCGGCTCGCGTTTGATGTCAACCACCATCGAATCGTCGAAATCTTTGGCGGTCATCACGATGACCGGGATGTCCTTCGTCGAGGCGTTGCTGTGAAGAACGCGGATCGCCTCATAACCGCCGAGGTCGGGCATCATCATATCCATGAGGATGACGTCGGGCTTCATGTTGGTCGCCATCTCGATGCCCTGCCGGCCGTTGTACGCGGACGCGAGCCGGTACTCCCCTTCCAGCGTGTCGTGGATGAGGGTCTGAAGCGCGGGCTCGTCATCGACCACCAGAACCTTCTGGAGCTTCGGCGCGGTGTAGCCGATGTCGATCACTATGTTCGGTTCGTTCATCATGTCCATATGGTCACCAGCTTGAAATCGGTCGATTCTTGGTATCGGGCATCCAGCTGTTCACCGCCACAAAGCCGTTGAGCATCGAGTAGACCCAGTCGCCGCGGTTGTCGAAACGGTCCTGAACGGTGTTCAGGTTTTCCGGGTAGTGATGGTCCAGCTCGACGAAGGGAATCCTATTAATATATTTGGGCGCCAGCGCGGCCGTCAGTCGGGTTTCCGGGGTTCCTTCGTCGGACGGGTAAAGGCCAAAATTGTCCGAATAATAGATGGCGAGCGCGCCGCGCAGGTCGCCGAGATGCGCTTTCGTACGGCCTTCTCGCGCCTGATAGAGCGCGAGCCGGAATTTGGGCAGAGTGATGCCGGCCACGACGCCCAGCACGACGACCATGGCCAGGATTTCAAAGATCGTGAGACCCGCGTTGCGTTTCATGGCGATAACTTGACCCATTTTGGGCGTGTTTTCAAGCCGCGCTCAAAAACGACTCTTTTTTAATAAGCGGTTGTTGGCCACCATCTCGCCCCTTAGACTTGGGGCCATGATCCGCAGCGCTCCCATTCGCGGCCTCGCCCTGACCCTCGCCGCGCTCCTGATTACCGCGACCCTCCCGACCGCTGGCGCCGCCGCCGGGATCACGATCTCAACCACCGTCGACAACGGCTTCGTCACCACCTTTAACGGGATTACCGTCGCCACGTGGTCGGACGGGGGCGTCCCAACCGAGTATTTCTGGGCCGACGACGGCAAAGGCACCCCGTTGGGCTCGGGTCGCGGGAATGGGATCGTGGAAGCCACCGAAATTCGGACGCTCGCCCTGCCGCATCCGGCAGGCATCGCCTATCCCGTTCCGTCCGGAATCCTCGTGGTCAACAACCGGCTCACGATCAGCTTCACTTACCTCATCAACACCGGCGATACGGAACGCGACATCTGGATCGACGACAACGCCGACCTCGAGGTGGGAAGCACCGAAATTCACCGGCAGCCGATCTCGATGGCGCCGGCCACGTTCGAGACGCTCACGCTTTTCGGCGGCTTCCGGGCCTCCGCGCATGGAGCGATGAAAGTCTGGATCGACGACGGGCGCGGCGGCGGCATCCCCAACGACGGCGTTGTGAACGGGTCGGAAGACCGTAACGTGTTCACGGTTTCCCCCGTGGGCGGCACACTGCAGGAGGGCATCAGCTGCAAGGCCCTCGCCACCATCCGCGGCCACCTTGCCGTTTTCTACACCTACTTCAAATACATCGATGAAGGCGCCGGCGCGTCGCGGACGGAAACGCAGCTTTACCTGTGGGTCGACGACGGAAACGGCGGCGGCGTCTCCAACAACCAGCAGGCCGAGGGCAGTGAAATACGCACGCTCGAACTTCTGGTGCGTGACGACGTGAACTTCATCGGCGCCGGCGGTACCGCGACACTTTTCGAACTCAACGGACACGCCGCGATTGCTTACGCGCGCGTGAACAACGTGATCGGCAGCAGCGCCAACAACTACAAAGCATCGATCTGGATTGACGACGGGCGCGGCGGCGGAACCGCGGATGACCTCGCCCAGTCCGGCGGCGAAATCCGGGACATCGAGATCACGCAGGCCGAATCGGCCATCCAGGCCGGCCTCCCGTACAACGGGAAAGCCGCGGTCGCTTACGTCTCGGAAGGCAACGGAACGGGCGGCAAGGTGAAGTTCTGGGTCGACGATGGACGCGGCGGCGGCACGGCATCGGACGGCGTTGTCAACGGCACCGAAGTACAAACGCTCGATGGCCCAACGGTGGATTTCCATGGGCAGGCCATCGTGTCCGGGCCGAAGCTCCTTACGCTTTATTACCACAAGACCCAGGGCGCGCTGAAGCTCTGGACCGTGGACGTTCCACCGGCCGTGACGTCGATCAATCCGACCTCCGGCTTCGGACTCGGCGACACCCTGGTCACCATCACCGGACGAAATTTCTTCCCGACCTCGAGCGTCACCTTCGGTGGAGTCGCGGCAACGGAGCTCACGTATATCAACGACACGTCGATGACGGTGCGCACGCCGGAGCACGCGGTGGGCGTGGCCGACGTCGTCGTCACCAATTCAGACGGCCTGACCGGTACGCTCGCGGCCGCCTTCACCTATCAGCCAAATCCTTCTCCGCAACTCACCTCCGTTTCTCCGACCTCGGGAGCGGTGTTCGGCGGCACGCTGATGACGGTGACCGGAAATTATTTTCAGACCGGCGCCGTGGTACTGGTGGGCGGTCACTCCCTCCTCAACATGACGCGCGTGAACAGCCGGACGATCACCGGCACCGTGCCGCAGGGCGCGGAGGGACCCGCCGACGTGACTCTCCAGAATCCGGACGCGGGCACGGCCACCCTGGCGAGCGGTTACACGTACACGCTGGGAACGACGATCACCGAAGTCGAGAAATCCAAATTCTTCCCCTCGCCGTTCCGTCCCAAAAACGGGAACAACGCCATGATCGTGAACGCGCCGGACGGGTCGACGATCCGCATCTTCGACGTCAATTGCCACATGGTGAAGGAACTCCACACCGTCGGCAACGGCGTGCTCTGGGACGTCCGCAATGAATCCGGCGAGGACCTCGCGAGCGGCATCTACCTGTATCTCGTCACCGACCCGAGCGGAAACAAATTCAAGAACCGGTTCATGGTAATTCGATGAAGACGCTCGGCCGGATCGCCGCCGTCGCGCTCGTTCTCATGAACGCCGTGCCCGCCCGCGCGTCGTCAAGTGCGGGGACCGCCGGCGTCGGGTTCCTTAAATTTCCGGTGGGCGCGCGGGCCATCGCCATGGGAGAAGCCGCGAGCTCGACGGCGCAGGGCGCGGAGGCCCTGTTCTGGAACCCGGCAAACATGGGCGCGGGGCGCTCCGTCGATCTTATTCTCAATCACCAGCCGATGCTGGAGTTCATGAACTACGACGTGGGCGCGGCCGCCTGGTCGAATGGATTTTTTTCAACCGGCCTGGGATTCGCGCGGCTGACGCACAAGGACCTCGACGTCCTCGATCTCACCGGAACCAAGGTCCGCTCGGCGCAGGCGTTCGACCAGCAGTTCGCGATCGGCGCGGCGATCGCAAAAAACCGTTGGGGCATCGGCGCCTCGGTGAAGTCCATTCAATCCAAACTCGACGACGCGTCGGCCACCGCGGTGGCCGGAGACGTGGGCCTCCGGTTCCCGGGCTTTCTCCCCAACCTGAACCATGCGCTCACCGTCCAGAACATCGGCTCGACAATTTCCTACGACCGCGACAGCTACCCGGTGCCGCTCGTTTTTCGCGCGGGATCCAATCTGAAAGTCCGCAACGCGATCTTTTCGGTCGACGCGATGAAAGCCCGCGACGCCGCCCTCGCCTGGGGCGCCGGCGCCGAGCTGCCGGTATACTCGACGCGCGCGTTCCGCTTCAAGCTCCGCGGTGGATACCGAACGGGAGAGGCCGATCTGGGAAAGCTGGCCAGCCTCAGTCTCGGCAGTGGCCTCGAGATGGGCGCCTTCCGCCTCGACTACGCCTGGCGTCCGAACGGAGACTTTGGCGACAGCCACAACGTTTCTCTCGGCTACCAGTTCAACCTCCGTTCCCCCGACGCGCCCACGAAAAAGCCGGCGTACAAGCGGAGCAACGAATCCGGCCGCTATCGCCTCCCCCCCGTCAAAGGCAAGTAACCGTCCAATAAAAAAACCCGCCCGGCGTTTCCGCCGGACGGGGTTTTCCTGAAGCTAATTAACCGTATGAAGCGGTTAGACGGCGGTGACGTTGGCCGCTTTCGCGCCCTTCTCACCGGCGACTTCGTCGAACTGCACTTCCTGACCTTCGACGAGGCTCTTGAAGCCTTCACCGGAGATCGAGGAATAATGGACGAACACGTCGCCCGAACCATCGGCCTTGGCAATAAAGCCGAAGCCCTTCGCGTTGTTGAACCACTTCACTCTGCCACGTTGACTCATTTGAATATACCTCTATTTGACTGTTTGCCTGGCAAATCCGAAGCCCCGCGCACGGCGGGCCAGCTCCGGAACCGTCAGATTGTTTTGGTTAGGCCGCGATGACGACGTTGGCCGCTTTCGGACCACGTTCGCCCGCCACTTCGTCGAAAGTCACCTGCTGACCTTCGGCCAAGCTCTTAAATCCCTCGCCGGAAACGGACGAGTAATGGACGAAAACGTCCCCTGACCCGTCTGCCTTGGAGATGAAACCGAAACCCTTGGCGTTGTTGAACCACTTGACTGTTCCCTTCTGACTCATTCGTCTGTACCTCTTTTTTCATTTTTCTTGCCGAGAACGAGGACATCGCTGCGCATAGACGCAGAAAAACCCCGGTACTCAGAAAATTGGTGTTGGATGCTGCGGAAATTAATCAAGGATTCCTTCAGGAAGGAAGTCAACGGAGGCGGGAAAGCCAGGGCCGATGAAGCAGGATTAAATCTTTCAACAAACATCATGAAACTCGTGAGAACATTGTGGCAATTATTTCCGTCGATAACAAGAGGTATTTCCGTCAGGCGGCCGGCGGCTCCACCCATTTTCCATGCGATTTGATGAGCTCAATCAGTTTATCGTCCGCGGTTTCGCTCGGAATGGATTTCTCCACACAGGTCTTCCCGACGTAAAGATTGATCTTTCCGACGCCCCCGCCCACGTAGCCGAAGTCCGCGTCCGCCATCTCGCCGGGGCCATTGACGATGCAGCCCATGATCGCAATCTTCACGCCTTTCAGATGACCCGTCTTCGACTTGATGCGCTCAGTGGTGCTCTGCAGATCGAAAAGAGTGCGGCCGCACGACGGACACGACACAAACTCCGTTTTGGTCAGCCGGTTTCCGCAGGCCTGAAGGAGGTTGTAGGCGTAATCGAGATCGGCGCCGCCCACCTCGCGCTGGGCGACGCGAACAAAATCGCCGAGACCGTCGCAGATGAGGCTGCCGAACACGACCGCCGTGTCCAGATCCGGCTCGACCGTGGCCGACGAAAGGACCATCGGCACCGGAAGGTGCAGGCGGCGCAGGTGCGCGCCAAGCAGACGAGGGGCGTGGACCGAACGCATGGCCTCGCCTTCCAGGCTGACGACAAGCGAGACGCGGCCGCTCTTCAGCCGCTCTGTGAGGCGAATGAGCGTTTCCACCGATGTGGACCGAAGAATCAGCGGCGCCGAGCGGCGACGGCAGACTTCCATTAACGGGCCCAGCTCATCTTCATCGACGTTGTTGGCGAACCGATAACCGTAGGCGTCCGCGTCGAGATTGATGGTGGCGGGAATCGCCCCCGACGCGTATGTCAGCCAGAAGGACAGGCGGCTCGTCTCAAATTGCAGGCGCTCGCGAAAGGCGTTATAGGCGGCGTCGTCGCCCGCGGTCAGGCGGTCAATGTCCAGGATTTCCGGAGGCGTGTCGCGTTTCACGCGTTCTTCGAGCAGCGCCATCACGCGCTCGGCGGCCTCCAGCGAAGGACGAACCGGAGAGATGATGCGGATGGGCGCGGTTGAACCCACGGCGAGCGGGCCGAACATCACCGGATCGACGGGTCGACGGCTCGGCGTCGTCCCGTCTTCCCTGTAGGAAAGCGTGGCCGCGGGCGGCTCGGTCGGATGCCAGGAAAAAGCCTTGGAACCGGGCGTGTAGCGCGCGGCGAGCTCCTGGGCCACGGGGATTTCAAGCTCTGGCTCTTCGGTGAGCGACACGCGGATCGTGTCGCCGATGCCGTCATCGAGGAGGCTGCCGATGCCGGCCGCCGACTTGATGCGTCCGTCCTGGCCGTCGCCGGCCTCGGTGACGCCGAGATGGAACGGATAGTCCATTCCCTCGTCGTCCATGCGGGCGGCCAGAAGCCGGTACGCCGCGATCATGACGCGGGGGTTCGAGGCCTTCATGGAAAGGATGATGTCGTGATAGTCGTTTTTGCGGCAGATGCGCACGAACTCGAGCGCGGACTCCACCATGCCCTCGGGCGTATCGCCATAACGGTTCATGATGCGGTCGGAAAGCGATCCATGGTTGGTGCCCACGCGCACGGATCGCTTGAGGCGCTTGAGCTTCTCGACGAGCGGCGTGAACTTCTCTTCGATGCGGTCGAGCTCCGCGGCGTAGTCCTCGTCGGTGTATTCACGCACGCGGAACGCCTTTCCGTCGACAAAATTTCCCGGATTGATCCGGACCTTCTCCACGAAATCGGCGGCGGCCATGGCGGCGTCGGGACGGAAATGAATATCAGCCACCAGCGGAACATGGCAGCCGCGATTGATGAGCTCGGTCTTGATCTTCTCAAGGTTCTGCGCGTCGAGGACGGTGGGAGCGGTGATGCGGACGATCTCGCAGCCCACGTCAACGAGGCGGAGCGTCTGGGCGACGGTGGCCTCGGTGTTCATGGTATCCGTCGTCGTCATCGACTGAACGCGGAGGGGGTTGTCACCTCCGACGGCGACGGAACCGACGTACACGACGCGCGTGCGGCGGCGCCGATAGACGAAGGGGTCAAGCAGGGAAGAGGCCTGCCTGGTTACGGCTTGGTCCAGCATGGAGAATCCTGAGACGAACTAATTTCTAATTTGAGAAAGCGAGATATCCGAGAACGAAGAGATCGAGCCCAGGAATGATCATGAGCGCGCCGATCCATCCGGGCTTTGAACGCTTCTGGGCAATTCGAATCCAGATCCAGATCGCCACGACGACGTTCACGACAGGAACGAGAAGGGCGAGGAACCACCAGTAGCTCAGACCCGCCAGACGGATCATCATGAGCACTTGAAGGACCGGGACCCAACCCCACCACGCGCTGGTATCGCCGAGTTTTTTGGCGAGCGTCACGAGGCAGTAGGAAAAGAAGACATAGATCGCGAGAGCAACGAGCATTGGAACGATGCCGAGTTGTGTATCCATTAGGGTAGTTGTGTTTCTCCCATGAGGTATTTGTCGATGCCGCGAGCGGACTCGCGGCCTTGCTTGATCGCGCGCACGACCAGGGACTGGCCAATCGCCATGTCACCGGCCGCGAAGACACCTTCCTTGCTCGTCATGTGATTGGCGTCGACCTGCACGTTTCCGCGCGCGTCGAGGTTCACACCGAGCTGCTGGACCATTCCTTCATGGACCGGATGGACGAAGCCCATGGCGAGGAGCACAAGGTCGGCAGGCAGAACGAATTCCGAACCCGGCACTTCCTTCATCTTCATCTGAAATTTTTCGTCTCGCTCCCACGTGATTTTCACGCCGTGGAGCTCCTTTACCTTACCGCTTTCACCGACAAACTTCTTGGTGAGGACGGAATACTCAATGGACCCGCCTTCCTTATGGGAGGACGACATGCGCAGGATGCGCGACCATTCCGGCCACGGATTGTCGCCGGCGCGCTCCATCGGCGGCTTCGGCATGACTTCAAGCGAGGTGATGGACTTGGCCCCCTGACGGTGGGAGGTTCCGATGCAGTCGGAACCGGTGTCGCCGCCGCCGATAACGATGACGTGCTTGCCCTTCGCTGAGATGTCCTTCGATTCGTCGAGCTTGTCGCCGGCAACGCGTTTGTTCTGTTGAGGAAGAAATTCCATGGCAAAGTGAATGCCGTCGAGTTCGCGGCCGGGCACCGGGAGGTCTCGACCTTTCTCGGAACCGCCCGAGAGGAGCACCGCGTCGAACTCCTTGAGGATGTCGTCGACCGATACATTTTTGCCGACGTTCGCATTGACGCGAAACTCGATGCCTTCTTCCTTATAAATCTCGATGCGGCGGTCGAGCACCCATTTCTCAAGCTTGAAGTCGGGGATGCCGTAGCGCAGCAGGCCGCCGATGCGGTCGGCCTTCTCAAAAACGGTGACGAGGTGGCCGGCGCGGTTGAGCTGCTGCGCGGCGGCGAGGCCCGCGGGGCCGGAGCCGATGACGGCGACTTTCTTGCCCGTGCGCTTCGCGGGTTTCTCGGCCTTGATCAGCCCTTCCTTGAATCCGCGCTCGATGATGCTGTACTCGTTGAGCTTGATGCTGACGGGCGGGGCGATGAGGCCCAGCACGCAGGCCGCCTCGCACGGGGCGGGGCATACGCGGCCGGTGATCTCGGGGAGATTGTTGGTGCGAACGAGGCGCTCAAGCGCGTCCTTCCAGCGGTTGCGCGAGACGAGGTCGTTCCAGTCCGGAATGAGATTGTCGACGGGGCAGCCCCAGTGACAGGTGGGAATGCCGCAGTCCATGCAGCGCGCCCCCTGGTCGCGGACCTTCTCCTCGGTGAGAGGGATGGTGACTTCGCGATAGTCCTTGAGCCGCTCCTCCACGGGGCGGTAAGGCATCTCTTCTTTCGGATACTTTAAAAAGCCTTTCAGTTCGCCCATGGCTTATCGAGCCCCCGCCGGCTGCTTGCCCGCGACGGTCTTGTTGGCGGCCGCGCTTTCGTTAAGCGCACGGCGGTATTCCTGCGGGAAAACTTTGACGAATTTGGGGAGGACGGCGTCCCAGTTCTTGAGCATCTTCTCGGCGACCGTGCTGCCGGTGAGCTTGACGTGCTTCTCGATCAAGTCCTTCAGGGCCGCCACGTCGTCGGACTCAACGACCTTCTCGAGGTCGACCATGCCCGTGTTGCAATTTTTCTTGAAGGCGCCGTCCTTATCGAACACATAGGCGATGCCGCCGCTCATGCCCGCCGCGAAATTGCGGCCCGTGGCGCCGAGGACGACGACCGTGCCGCCGGTCATGTATTCGCAACCGTGATCGCCGACGCTCTCGACGACGGTTTTGACGCCGCTGTTGCGCACGGCGAAACGCTC
>JBBRXR010000009.1:0-12473 GCA_038238485.1 Elusimicrobiota bacterium
CCTGGCGGTCGCCGCGGGCGGATTCTTCGATGGCGCGGGCGATGGCATGCTCGCGCATTGCGTCGCCGGCGCCGCGGTCGATGATGATGACCGATAAATGATTCTGCGGGAGGCCGTCCGTCGGAGCGGGCTGCGTTTCTTCGCGGCCCGAGGCGGCGACCGCGGCCTGAAGGGCCGACTGGATGCGCGCGGCCGACGGGCGATCACCGAGGGCGGCGATTTCGCGCCCCGCAAGGGCGATGGCCGGTTCAGAGACCGGCCGGACGCCGTCGAGGCGGCTCACCGCTGTCGCGGCGCCGATGACGTTGGCGTCGGACGGACGCTCGACCAGAAGTCGGACCGCCTGAGCGGCGGTGCGCGTGTCGAGTGACGCGCGGGTGGCGACGACGCCGCGCTGGATGGCGTAATGCCAGAGGGTGACGGCCGACACGCCCGCGACCGGGACGAGCGCGGCGATGCCGATGGTCGGCGCGAACGCGACGGCGATGGCGGTCAGGACAGCGATCGCGGCTTTCGCGGCGGCCAGCGCGACGACCGGCTTCGAGAACGTCGCGGCGGGGTTGCCGAGGCGATGACCGGCGATGAAGAACACAGGCGCCGTGGCGAGCGCGCCGCCGATGAGGGCGGGAGCCAGGGCCAGTTGAGGAGCGAGGAACGCGAGGCCGAGGTAAACGAACGCGGCGGCGATGTAAACCACCGGCGTCTCGAGCCAGGCGTAGCGAAGATAAGAAGGGTTGGCGAACCAGGCGCCGCCGGTGGGCAGCGGGATGGCGAGCTCCGGGCTCACGGCGTCCGCGGGCGGCGACATCGCCGGATTCTGGACGGTGGGACCGGTGTTCTTAAATTCGACGGGTTTCACCGGGCGCGTCGCTTCGCGGGCCGAAGCGCCCGAGAAGTCTCCGCCGACGGCGAGATAAAGGTCGACCATGTTTTGCAGGCGCAGGCTGCGGATCGCCACGAGGGCGGCTTCCGCTTCCGTCAGTCGGCGCTGCGACTGGATGAGCTCTTCCATCGGGGCCGCGCCGAGTTCGACGCGGGCTGATTCCAGTTTCAACTCTTCCTTGCGATCGGCCACGGCGGCCAGGATGATCTGCTCGCGCTGCTCAAAGCGGCGCGCGTTTCCAAGCGCGTTTTCGACTTCACCAAAGGCGTGATTGACCTGTGAAATGTAGCGGGCGACGTATTCGCGCTCCTGCGCCTGCGCGCCGGCTTCGACGGACAAGCGCTTGCCCCAGTCGAAGAGCGGGGCGAGCATGTTGGCGCCGGCGGCGAAGCCGGAGTCGACCAGTCCCGCGGTGCCGAACGTGGCGCCGGCCGATGCGCTCAGGGTGAAACGGGGGAAACGGGCGGCCCACGCTTCGCGGACGAGATGCGTCTTGGAGGCGACTTCGGCCTGGGCGGCGATGATGTCCCAACGGCGGGCCAAAAGCTGAGAAGGGAAACCGGCCGACACGCTGGCCGGCGCTTTGGGAATGTCGTTGGCGGCGCGAATCTCGGCGCTCGGGTAACGGCCGACGAGCATCTCGAGTGCGCGGGCGGATTTCTCCTCCGATGCCTGATAGCCGCGCAGACGGTCCTGCGCCGTGGCGAGCTCGCCGCGGACGCGGAGAATTTCAAGACGGCGTCCCACGCCGGCTTCTTCGCGGGCGGTGGCGAGCTTGAGCATCTCCTGGAGGCGGTTGACCTCCGTCGTGGTGCGCTGCGACTGAAGATGGGATTCGGTCAGAACGAAGTAGGCCCGTGCAACCTGCGCGGCGAGCGACTGGCGCGCGAACTGGTGAGCGGCGGCGAGGGCGCTGGCGTCCGCCGCGGCGGCGCGGGACCCGGCGCGAACGCGGCCCCACACATCGAGCTCCCACGAGGTCGCGATGGACGGAAGAAAATCAGTATGGCGCTGCGAGCGGTCGCTGCCCGGCGACAGGTTCTGGTCGTTCACCGGTTCGTACGGCTGGCCGGGCACGAACTTCTGCGCGTCGCGCGCCTGGTTGTCGGTGAGCGACGTGTGGCTGGCGCCCATGTTGGCGGTGAGTGAGGGGAACAGGCCAGAGCGCGCGCCGACCACCATGGCCTGCGCGGCTTCAAATTTGGCGGCGGCGACTTTCAGGTCCGGGTTGTTGAGGAGCGCTTCGTTGACCAGCGCTTCGAGGCGGGAATCGCCGAAACGCGCGATCCAGCCGTTGGCGGGCGATCCCGTGTCGGATGGCGCGACGAACGTCGTGGGGGGCGCGTAGCCCAGGGTCTGCGACGCGGGCTGCGGCGTGGCGCATCCGACGAGGGCGACCGCGAGAAGAAGGGGAAGGGCGCGCGCGAACGTCCGGACCGCCGGGCGGTTGCGCGTGCTGCCGAGAACGAGAACGGTGCGCACGAGGCCGGCGCCCGCGTTGCTGACCACGGTCTGCGCCTGTCCGGCGAAGCGCGTGAGCGCGGGTTTGGCGGTTTCAAGGAAAGAGACGCGGAGGATGCGCGGCGCTTCGCCGCGGGTGCCGGGTTCGACGGCGATGTCGACGTCGACGCTGCCGTTGGGAGAAACGAACGTCCCGTTCGCGGTACCGGGGCGGGCGGATGACGTGCGCGCATTGACGTCGGACGGACCGTTGATGGCGTTGAAAGCTTCCTGGGCGGCGCCGTCATTGTTCATGCCCTGCGCGCGGATGAGAACGGCGCCGATAAAGGGGGCGAGGCCGAGCCCTTCGGCCGGCGCGGGCGCCAGCGAATTGGCGCGCGTGAGCAGCATCGGATTCACGGCCGGGGCGGGCGCGTTGAAGCGCTGGAGATAATCGGATCCGCCAGAAATGTCGTCAATAGCGAACGTGGGATAGACGAGTTTGACGTTCACGCCCGCGTTGCGAAGGCGCTGGGCCACGCCGCTCGAGTGGAATCCGCCGGCCACGAGAATACCGCCGGTGTTGGTGGCGCGGACCAGGTCGATGGTGTGGGTGGCGAGCGCTTCGTCGCGCTGAACGGCGAGCTCATAAAAGTTCTCGAACGCCGCGGCGTTGAGCAGTGCCGACGGATGATCGGCGCGGAGCACTTGGTAGGTCTCCCATTCGGTACGGGTCATGGAGAAGGAAAGAAGTTTGCGGGAGAGAGAGAGAAACTGGTCGGCGTCGAGAAGGGCGCGCTCAGCCGGCGAGGCGATGTTGGCGATGGCGACGGCGTCGAGGTCGGTGAGGTCCGTTTCGAGACGGTCGACGTCGAGAGCAGCGGCGGCGTCGGCGGCGCGGGCCTGCGCTTCGATGGCCGGATAACCGGAAAGCGAAATGCCGGAGGCCGCGCACAGCGCGGCAAGCCGGCGATGGAAAGAGGGGAGGTCGCCTTGCGCGGCGTCGGCGGACATCCGCGCGAGCTCCGAGCGTTGGCGCGGGTCGATTCGGCGCGCGAGAGCGGCGGTGAGGCGGGCCTGCTCGCGCTTGAGCAATTCGGGATTGGCGGTGCGCTCGGCTTCGCGAAGGGTCGCATAAGCCTGGACGCTGCCGGAGAGCGTGACGCCCGCTTTCTTCAGGACATCGAGATGCGCGTCGAGCGGCGAGGTTCCTGCGCGGCGCGCGGCGATGGACTGGCGGAGAAGGGAAACAGGTTTGGAAAGTTCTTTCGACAGGCGGGACTCAAGGGCGGCTTCGGCCGTGGCGAGCGCGGCGCGGTTGGCGTCGGCGAGCGGAGAGGCGGAACGGTACGCTTCGACGTTGGCATTATAAAGGAAAGCATCGTCGACGCCGTAAAGGGGGGCGATGGGCGTCTCGGCGGCGACGGCGGCTTCGATGGGGCCGGAAATGCGCTTCTCGCGGACGAGGAATTCCACGATGGATTTGGCTTCGGCGCGGTGCGACCAGTTGCGCAGGCGCTCGACGGAAATGGGCTCGAACGCGCCTTCGAGGGCCACGAAGCCCACGGGCGCTTTGCGGCGAAGCGAATCAATCAAGGAAGCGATCGACATCTGCGCTTCGGGATGCGCGTGGACGTCATGAATAAAAAAGACGGTGGGGGCGGGTCCGGTGGGCGCCGCCATCATCGGTTGGGCCGTCGCGATCGAAGTGAGGAATCCGGTTTGTAGAAGGGCCAGGCCCGTCGCGAGCGATCGGCGCACCGTTTTCTTCGAGAGGATCATGGCGTTCTCCTTGGCGGACTCTTCATTCGAGCTACACACCAAGATAGCCCACCCCCGCTTAACAACGCCTTAAGGAGGAGTAAATCTGCTGTAACACCCCCAAATTCGCTGTTACATGAAATTTACGGTTTGTTAAGGATTCCTTAATCCTCCGCCGTTACTCTCCCCAATAGGAGTGACGATATGCGGAACCGAAAGAGAAATCGACGGTTCCCGTCCCGTGAAACCCGCGTCGTCGAAACAATGTACGTTTCGACGAGCCCGTTCCCCGACGTGGAACTGAAGTTCGGTGACCCGGTCAAAGAACGACCGAGCCGCAGGTTCCTCATAACAACACTTCTACTCTCCTACCTCTCCCTGCCCATCATCGCACTCATCGTTCTGCCGGAACCACTGACGCCGTTCTGCTTTTTGGCGGCCGCCTTTTCGGCGCATCAGGTACTGAATACAGGGGATCAATCATGAGAGTCACGCCTTCGAAGTTTTTCGCCGCCGTTCTATCCGTCTGCTACTTCACCACGCAGGTGGCGCTCGGGTCGGCCGCGGAAACCAATTTGTGGAAAGAACGCCGCCAGCAAATGGCTTCGCTTCCCGGTGCGCTTCCTATTAACAGCATTGACGGCCGCCGCCTCTCGGAAGGCATGCCCGACATCCACGCCGCGCTGCCCGCTGGCCGCCGCAACGAAACGCCGGCCGCCGCGCCCGAAGCCCTTCGCGCCCTTCTCGCCGCCGTTCCCGCGAACGTCGCCAACGTCCAGGAGATGAACGGTGGCCGCGGCGGCGACCCGGTCGTCATCATTCAGGATGTCCATCTCAATCCCGAAGCGCAGTCAAACATCGCCGCCGTCATCACGTCGCTCTCGCAGAGCGGTGCGGTGTCGTCGATCGGCGTCGAAGGCGCGTTCGGCGCGTTCGATTTTTCGAAGTACCGTGCCTTCCCGGACGCCGCGATCGTGAACCGCGTCGCGAAGGCTTTCGTCGACGAGCGCCTCGTGAGCGGCGCCAGCTTCGCCGGTCTCACCGGTGGCGCCCTGGTGCCGATGACCGGCATCGACGACGTCACCGCCTACGATGCGAACGTGAAAGCCTATCTGGACTCCCGCGCCGCGATGGATGCGCGCGCCGCCGACCTCTCCCGGATTTCTTCCGCGATGGACGCCGACAAGGCCGCCCGCCTCTCGCCGGAGCTTCGTTCTTTCGACCAGTCCCGCTCCGACTACCGCGACGGCCGGCTGCCGCTCGGCGCTTACCTGAAGGACCTCGCGACGCGCGCGGAGCCGGAGTTCGTCGTCGAACGCTTCCTGGCGGCGCATGCCCTGGAGTCGGGTCTGGATTTCGATCGCGTCGCCGCCGAGCGGCGTTCGGTCATCGAGAAGCTCGTCCGCTCG
Organism: Elusimicrobiota bacterium; assembly: GCA_038238485.1. Taxonomy (GTDB): domain Bacteria; phylum Elusimicrobiota; class Elusimicrobia; order F11; family F11; genus JBBRXR01. The sequence continues at coordinate 5,494 of JBBRXR010000009.1, forward strand.
CTCAACGAAAGCGAAGTGAACGCGCTGCTCGCGCGCAGCGCGGCCTACCGCGTCGGCCGCGTCACCTACGCTTCCTACTATGAAGAGCTTAAGGCGCTGTGCGCCCGCAAGGGCATCGACCTCGCCGCCACGCCGACCTTCGACAATTACATCCGCTACGTCCTCCTGGCCGATGGCATCCGCGCCGACGAACTCTTCACGGCGATGGACCGCATGGACGCCGCCGCGATCCGCGCGTTGGCCGTCACGCCCGACGCTCTTTCGCTGATCGAAACCTCCGACGCCATCGCCCTGTCCGCCAAGTTGATTCGCTTCGAGCTCGTACCGACGGAATGGAAGCGTTACGCCGCGCTCCGCGACACCCGCGCCGCCGAACTGAAAGGGCGCGCGATGCCGGACCTCGCGTCCTTTGAGAATTTTTACCGCCGCGCCGAAGACCGCAGCGAGCTGATGGTTTCCCGCCTTTCCCGGATGGGCGCCGGCGCGCACGCGCTCGTCACCGGCGGTTTCCACACGCCGGAAATCGCGGGCCTGCTGCGCCAGCGCGGCGTGCCGTACATGATCGTCTCGCCGAAGCTCACGAAAGCCGACGCCTCCGGCGGTTCCGCCTACCTCTCGGTTTTCGCCCGTGAGAAGACGCCGCTCGACCGGCTCTTCGCCGGCGAAAAACTTTTTGTCACGCCCGCCGCCGTCAACATTGGCGGGGGGCACCCCGCGTCGGTCCCGACGGACCGCCGTCTCCGTTTTGAAGCCGCCTACGCCACGCGCGAAGCGGACGAAGTCGTTCCTGCCGCGACCGGCGTGGACGTCGTGTCCGAATCCGGCCACACGCGCCGCCTGTCCGTCGACGGCATCGCCGCCGAGGAAACCGCGGGCGTGTCCGCCGACCCGATCGGCCGCCGCCTCGGCACGAACGTGCGCGCGTCGCGCTCTCCCTTCGATTTCATGTCGGTGCCGCTCCGCGGCGCCATCCGGTTCATGTTCATGCGAATCGCCACGTTCACGCTGCTCGGCGTCCTGACGCTCGGACTGGCGCGCGACGTCATTGCCCAGTCGCCCGCGATTCCGCCGGCCCTCCGCGATGAACAGGAAAAAGCGCGTCAGGACGCCGCCGCGGCCGAACGCCGCGCGCGCGAAGCCGAGGCCGCCGCGACCGCCGAAGCCAACCAGTTTTCCGCCGCCCGCGCGCTCGTCGCCCGCGGCGAAGCGAACCTTCTCAAGGCCGACGGCGCCGCCGATGAACTCAAGCGCAAGACGGCCGAAGCCGAGACCGCGGTGGCCGCCGCCACCGAACGCCTCGAGGCCGCCCGCGCCGATACGCTTCAGCTCGAAAACGACATCAAGGGAGCCCCTCGCGCCACGACCACCCAGCGCACCGATCTTCTGAAACTCCGCCTTCGCCAGGCCGAGATGGCCATTGAGATCATCGACGCGCGCCGACGCGTGATCGTCGCCGACGCGGACGCGATCGCCGGCCAGGCCACCACCGCCCGCGAGGGCGCGACGCTGGCCACGAACCGCGCCGCGCTCGCCCGTCTCAACGAAAAGAAAGACGAGGCCGCCGCCCAGACGAAGGAAGCCGCCCGCCTCACGCTGTCGGCGGACGCCCTGAGCGCGCGCGCCGTCGCTCGCCGCGCCGACACCGCCGCCGTCGATGCCGACCGCACGAAGGCCGCCCCCGCTTTCAACGCCGCCCGCAGCGCTCTCAATGATTATGAGGCCCGCGTCCGCGAGGCCCAGCGCACCCTCGGCGCCGCCGAACGCGGCGCCAGCGGCGCCACCGACCGCCGCGTGAAGGCCGAACAGGTCGTCAACATGCGCGACGGCGAGCGCACCGCGGCCGCCACCGCGCTCGAGACCGCGCAGACCAAAGAAAAGACCGCGCTCGACGCATCGAAGGCCGCCGCGACGGTCGCGACCGCCGCGCCGCGCGACCGCGAGAAGGAATCGATCGCGCTCCGCACGAAGGCGCTGCATCTCGCCGCCACGGTGGAACGCCTGCGCGCCGAGACCGCGCTCGACAAGAGCACCGCCCTTTATGAAGCCGCCGAAGCGTCGTCCTTCGAAGCCACCGCGCTCGAAGCCGAGGCGAAGGCCGGCGTGGCCGATGTCCGCCGCCGGGCCGACGAGGCGCGCACGCTGCGCGCCGAGGCCGTGGAATCGCGCCGCACCGGTGAGACGCACAAGGCGCTGGGCGTCGCCGCTCAGAACCGCGCGACCGTCCGCGACCGCGACGTTCTCCCGGCCGCCACCGCGGCCTACCGCGCCGCGTGGGCCGACCACCGCACCGTCCGGACCGCGCTCGACCGCGCCATCGCGGCCGCCGCCCCGCCGGTGAAAGTGGAACAGCCGAAGGCCGACGCCAAAATGGAGACCCAGCGCCGGACCGTCGAAGATTTGAAGGGAAAAGCCGCCACCGCCGATCGCGTCGTCACCGACGCGTCGGGCAAGGCCGAGATCGCGCGCACCGCTTTTGAGCGCGCAAAAGGCGAACTGACGTTCCGTGAAACCCGCGTGACGCTGGCCAACGGCAAGGTCCGCGACCTGGAAGCCAAGGGCGCCAAAACGCGCACCGAAGTCGCGACACTGGAGCGCGCCCGCGCCGACGCGGCCGCCGCCAAGCGCGACGTCACCGATCAGAAAGTCGCCGTGGCCGGGGCCGCAGCGAATGCGACGTCCACCGAGAAAGATCTGGATGCCCGTATCGCCGATCGCGATGGGGCGAATGTTCGCCTCGTTGCCGCCCGCCAGGAGCTCGACCGGCTCGCCCGCGTGGGCGAGCTCGCGCTTCAGGGTGAGCTCGATCAGCGCCGCGACGAAGAGCGCCGCCGCGCGGCCGAGATGCCGCCGATGGAAGTGCCGCCGATTGAGATTCCACCGATGGCCATGGCCGAAGCGCCGGTCCGGGCGGGTCCCATCGCGCCCGCCGAATTCAACTGGGACGCGTTCGTCGATGAAATCGCCGCGCAGATCGCCGCCGAGAAGGCCGACGACGCCGAACGCGACGCCGTCGCCGCGCCCGATGCCTTGGCCGCGCCCTCCCGGGTGGCGGTTGCCGCGGCGCCCGTCGAGAACGCCGGTTCCGTGTCCCTTTCCGAGGTCGCCGCCGATGAGGCGCGTGTTCGGTCATCGGGCCCCGTCGGATATTTTCTTGGCATCGCGGCCGCTGTCTGGCTCTCCGCGCTCGTCCTGATCGGCGTTCGCCGCAACGCGTCGAAAGAAGAAGCGCCTGCGGAAGCGGCGGTGGAAGCGCCGGCCGTCACCCAGCCGAAGCGTCCGGCCGTTCTCGGCATCACTGCCAAGGGCGAAGGTGACATCGAACTCGCGCTGGAGCTCCGTGCCGACGGCACCATCGCGTTCACCGGGGTGACATCGAACCTGGGCAAAGTGTCGCCCGCCTACCTTCTGTCCGCGGTCGCGCCGCGCGCCAATGGCCGTCCGATTTCCATCCGCTTCACCGGCACGCGCACGATGTTCTCGATCGCCGTCCCCGGCCAGACCGAGCGCATGCGCATCCCCGTGGCGCCGGAAGGCCGCCTCGAAGTGGGCATCGTCGACGGCGCCGTCGTCATGCGGCACTATCAGGTCGCCGGATCGGGAGCGAACCTCACGTCCGTCACTTTTGCGCGCATGGCCGCGCGCTTCGGTTTCTTCGCCGACCTCGGCCTCGCGCGCCACCCGCGCACGCCCGAGCGCGTCGCCTCGGCCACCGCCTTCAATGCTTTTCTTCAAAACGACATAGCGCCGGTCAGCGCCGGCAAGGTCACCGACGGAAAACGCCGCGTTCCCGCCGCGACGGTTTGGAACGCCATCCGCCACCTGCGCTCAGTCGACCCCGCTTTCTGGCGCCGCGCGTCCCAGGGCATCCCGTGGGTCGCCAGCCGCCGCGCCGTCGAGCGCGAGGCCGCCGCGACCACCGTTGTCGCGCCGGTCAGCGAACCCGTCGTCGAGGCCGCCCCGCGCGAGGACGCGCCGCGCGAGGAAGCGCCGTCCGTCGTGCGCCGCGCACCCACGAATCTTTCGTGGATGAATTTCTCGTGGCCGCGCCTGCGCCTCACCGCCACCACCGCCTGTATCCTGATCCTCATGACCACCGCCGCGGGCGCGTTCGCCGCCGGCTTGTTCAACGGCAATGACCAGCCCGTTTTCCAGAACCATGCCGTTCCCATGGCGGTCACGCCCGACGCGGCGTCGGCCATCGGCGACATCAACAATCTCTGGACCTGGGGCCTGATCATCGCCGGCACCGTCGTGACCTATCTCGCCACCGAAGCCGGACGTTATGTCTGGAAGCGCTACAACCTGGGTCGCTTCTTCACGCGGTCGCCGAAGATTGCCGGTCTCCCGTCGGTCCCGGCGGGCCCCGTGATCGAGCCCGTCACAGCGCCGGTGGAAGCCGCTCCGCGCCGCACGATCGGCAACCGTCTTTCCGATGTCCGTGCGTCGATCGGCGCGCGCCTTGGCCGTTCCCGCGACGCCGCCCGCGCGGGCCTGATGGTTTTCCGAGCGTTCGTCATGCGTCCCACCGTGGGGGTCCCGACCGTCGCCATCCTCTCGGTCGTCGCCGGCTACGCGGGCACGAACCTGATCGGCGCCGCGCCGTTCGGCATCACCGCTTTCATTCTGTTCACCACCCTGGCCGGCGTCGTCGGTTACATGGGCGCAACAATTTATGGCTGGCTCGCCGTTCGACGTGCTTCGGGTCGTTTTGGAGAGGGCGACCTTGAGGCGGGTTCTGAACTGGCGAGCCGGCCTTCGTTCTGGAGCCGTCTGCCCGGGATGCCGCGCCGCGCGGGCGCCTGGCTGTTCAACGGCGTGTCGTCGCTGGCGGAGAAATTCCGCCTGGCCGAAATTCCGGCGTGGGTGTTCGTCGTGGGGATCATCGTCGTCGGCATCGGCATGTTGGTCGGCGTGGACATCGTGTCCGCCGGCCTCGATGCCAACGCGAACAAGGCCGTGGCAATGCGCTTCATGCTCACGTCGATGACCGCGGTCATCGCCTCCGCTTTCTGGATCGTTATTCCCGGCGGCCTGTCGGCCCAGTTCCGCGCGCTGCGCGCCCGTTTCGGTGGCCGCGTGATCGGAAATGACCGCCTCGTTCGGCGTCAGCTTTTCAAGATGGGCTCCACCCTCGCGGGTCGCGACGGCGCCGCCATTCCGATTGAGAGCGCAATCCGCATGCGCCTCAACCCGACCACGGTCGACGGCGAACGCGCGATCATTCTCGCCAACGCCGGCCCGATCGCGGTCGCCACGCGGGGCCTTCGCCTGCGCGAAGGGGAAATCATTCCGTTCCGCATCGCCGCGCGCTCGACGCTGGTCGGCGGCGCGGTCACCGAACCGTTTACCGTCGAAGACGACGGCGCCACGATGTACCTGCAGGTGATTATTTCCGGCGACGTGAAGGCCTTCCGCTTCGTCGCCCTTGCCGACGCGGAACGCACGGTCTGGTGGAGCGACGTCCTGGGCCTGCGCAACGTCGGCGGCTTCCAGCGCGCGACCACGGTGGCCCTCGGTGTCACCGCCGCGCTCACTGGTCTCGCGGCGGGCGCCGCTATCGTCGTGTGGGTACTTCATGGCGCGATCGGCGCGGGCATCGCCGGGCTCTTCATGCTCGCCGTCACGATGACGATCATCGGCATGCAGAACGTTCTCGCCCGCTCCTATGGTTTTCTTCAGGCCGCCGGTCCGTTCGCCGTTCGTCAGGACCGCGGCACGACCGCCACGGGCCCCTCGCTGTACCGCCGAGCGCTGTCGTTTGCCGGCCGCCCGTTCCGTTTCATCGGTCGCCAATACACGCGCTTTCAGGACTGGCGCGCCGCGCGCCGGGCGCCGTCGTCGGCGGAGGACCGCGTACCGATGTATCGCCACCAGTTCCCGACGGTCCCCGCCGGACTGATCCAGCGCCTCGCCGAGGACCGGATCCAGATCTCGCCCATCCGCGTCAAGCGCATCGCGGAAGGGGGCGACCTCTACATTTCCCAGTCGCCGAGCGGCGTGAACGTGACCGTCAACGGCACGGCGGTCACGGCCGCCCTGCTCGCCGGCCTCGGCCTGGCGCCGATGGCCGGTGAGTCGCTGCCGATGTATCTCATTCTTCAGATCAACAAGCCCGTGAGCATCCATCTTCAGGACGGCGACAAGACGATCTACTCGACGCCCCGCGCGGCCAACTCCAATCTCAACCTGCTAATGCAGATCGACAGTGAAGGCGCGCACCTCGTCGCGCTCGGCGATCGCGAAATCGACTGGAGCGCCGCCGACATGCATGACATGGTCCGCCTGTTCCGCGCGGTGGGCATCCGCCCGATCGCGCGCGCCGGCGACATGAACCTGGACGAAGCGCGCGGTCTCGTCGACGAGCGCGTCTCCGACCCGGTCACCCGGCCCGCCGCGCTTCAGGCCCTGCGCGAGCTCCGCCTTGCCAATCCGCTTCTGCACGCCCGCCTCGCCGTCGACACGAGCCCCGTGTTCATGGGCGTTGCGTTGACGCGTCGCACGGTGGCCATCGCCTCGGTGGCCGTGGTCCTCATCATCACGCTCACCATCGTCGCCACGCTTCTCTTCATGGGCCAGACGCCGCCCGCCGAGACCGCGCAGATCGCGCAGCCGCAGATGCAGGCCGCCGGCATGGGCCCGCTCGGCCTCCTCGGTCTTCTGCTCGGCAAGGGTCGGAAGAAATCCGGTGACGCCGCCGTCACCGCGCCCGCGCCGGAAGAGCCCCAGATCTCCCGCTTTCCGCGGCGCAACCTGCGTCGCGGCTCGGTCTCCGCCCGTCTCCTGATTTCGTTCCTGCTCACCGCCGGCGCCGTGGTCGGCGCGGCCGCCATTGGCGTTCTTCCGGGCCGCGCGCCCAGGCCCGCCGTTAACGCGCCCGTCGTGGCCATCGCCGATGTCGTGCCGGTCGCTCCGGTCGCGCCCGTGGCGCCTCCGGTGGCGCCGCCCGTCGCCCCGCCCGTCGTCCCACCGGTGATCGTTCC
>JBBRXR010000010.1:0-12326 GCA_038238485.1 Elusimicrobiota bacterium
GACGTCGAAGTGGCCCATCGTTCCGAAGAGCTTGCTGAAGGAATTGTCGTACGTCGTCTTCATGTGCGTGCGCAGGCGGCTCAAGTCGTAGGCCAGGACCGGCGCGTCGAAGGTGCCGCCGCCGTAGATCGTGGTGGGCGCGAGCACGACGCCCTGCTCGGTGGCGCGGAAATGAGAGTAGGCGGCGGCGTCCGGCTCGGGACCGCTCGTGGAATCGTCCGATGAGAACGAACGCGAGAACGAGGTCTGAAGCACGAGGCGGCCGAGGTTCACCCAGAAGAACGGATCGTTCACCTGGTCCGATGTCGTGCGCGTCCAAGAATGCGCGTAAGCGCCGCCCGAACGCAGGCCGTCGAAGCTCCAGCTCCACGAGGTGACCTCGGGGACGTTCGCGGCCACGAGCTTGCCGCTGGCAAGGTCATAGCTGTCGGCGTAATCGGTGAGCGAATAGTTGCGCACCATGGAATCGTCGCCGTAGGCCAGCGGGTTGTCGAACGTGCCGCCGCCGTTGTCGTCGGACGACCAGGTGCGCACGTGCGACTTGAAGAGCCGCGAGTTACCCGAGGTGAACCAAATGTCGCCGTTGTACTGCTGCGCGAGCTCCGATTTCGTGAAGCCGAAGCGGCCCGTCGCGGCGCCGGCCGCGGTGCCATCGAACTGGTTCGAAATGCCGATCGCGTACGGAGCGTTGTTGGTGAAGCGCGACGTCTGGTCGTCGTAGGCGTCCTGATAATAGGTGGTGATGTCAGAGGTCGACCAGCCGTCGGTCTTGTTCTTGACGGGCGCATTGTAGCTGCCGCCGCCGAATTCGACCGTTCCCCACGGATCGCCATGGCCGAACGCCGCGCCGCCGTTCTTGTCCGAAGTCCAGCTCTTTGCGCGGCTTTCAAGAACCACCGACTTGCCAAGGTTGTACTGGATCGCGCCGTTGTACTTTTCCTCCGTCTCCACCTTGTTGTAGGTCCACTGGCCGTCGAAGCTCCACGAGGTCGCCTCGAGAACGACGGGCGCGGCGCTCTGATCGTCACGGTCGCCCGAGCCGCGCACCACGCCACCGAAGGAATCAAAACGGGCCGTGTGATCGAGCGAGCGGTAGCTGCGCGAGAAGCTGCCGTCGGCCGTGAACTGGAACGGCGTGTCGTACGAACCTTCGCGGTCGCGGCTCGAGGTGTAGCTGCGGTTGTAGACGATGAGGTCGCGCTCGACTTTCCACTGCTTCCAGATGTCGTCGCGGCGGGTCGTGTAGAAATCGGAACGCGTGAAGCCCATGTTGAGGCCATCGGACGCGGGGATCGTGCCGTCGGCCTGCCAGCTGTAGCCCGACGTGATCGGCGCGTCCTTGAGGTCGAGCGTGAGCACGTCGATGCTGTCCTTGTAATCGGTCTTCGCGTAGCTGGCGAAGCGGCCGCCGTCGAACTGCGTCTTGGGCGCGTCGAACGTGCCGTCGCCGTACTCGTTGGTCGCCTCGTTGAAGTAGCCCCCGTCGTTAAACGTGCCGATCGGGTTGGGACCCGTCGACGAGAACGAGCGCGATTCAGTGAGCACCGTCTCAGGCCGCGCGAAATTAGCCCAGATGTCTTTGTTGTAAGAGATGTCGGCATTGGTGCGCGACCAGCGATAGCCATCAAACGCGTGCGTGACGCTGGTGTTGATCACAGGCGGAGCGGCGCGGTTGACCTTGCCGTTCACGTCGTAGCTGGCGGTCCAGTCTTCATCGCGGAACGAGCGGTTGAAAGCCAGCGTGACGTCGGGCACCGGCGCGTCGTAGCTGCCGCCGCGCGCCCAGTTGGACGTGTAGCTGCGCGAGAGCGAACGTTCGGTGCGCTGCGCCTTCCAACGTTCCCAAATGTCCTGGCGGAACACCTGGCGGGTCTCGGAACCGCTCATGCCGAAATTGGTGACCTGCGGGTTGAGCGCCGTGCCGTCGAAGTTCCACCCGTCGCCGAGCGAAATGACCTGGCCCTTGCCCCATCCGAGCCGGCGGGTGGCAGGGTCGACAATGTATTTGTCGAGCATGTTGGTCGTCGAATGCGACTCGCTCATGCTGCCTTCCTGCTGGCGCCACGGCGTCTTGCCGTCATGCGAGTGGCCGCCCTGGCCGTAGATCGGCGTGGCCGCGGCGAAGAAGCCGGCGTCGTTTTCGTAACCGACAACGGTGTTGTCCGACGACCACGTATAGGACTCGGTGAAGCCTGTCTCGAGCCGTCCGAGGAGGTTCCAGAGCGGAACGTGGCCCAAAACGGTGGTCTCGGTGCGGTTGTAGCGCCATCGGTCGGAGAGCGACTGGCTGTAGGTGTAGACGGTCGGCGGCGTGTCGGCCACGATGCGCCCGTCCTCATCATAAGAGGCGCTCCAGTCTTCGCGGCGGTAGCTGCGCGTCCACGACTTCGTGATGTCCGGCACGGGGGCTTCATAGGTACCGGTGCGCGCCATGTCCGAGCTCCAGCTGCGCGTCAGCGACGTCTCGAGTTTCTGCGCTTTCCACTCGGTCCAGATGTCCTCGCGGAACACCTGCGTGAATTCGGAGGTGGTCATGCCGTAGTTGGTGCGGTTCGGGTCGAGCATGCCGCCGTCGAAGTAGGCCGAGCCGTCGAACTGCCAGCTCTTCCCGATGGTCGTGACCACGCCGATGCCGCGCGTGGTGAGCGAGTCGACGTTGTTGGTCAGGTCGGTGAAGGACCAGCTGGCGCTCATGCTCTCGTCGGGGTTTTTCTTCGGCGCCAGGTAGTTACCCTGTCCGAAAATCTTCGTGGCGCCGTCGGCGAACATGCCGGCGTCGGCCGCGGTGAAGTTCTCCGCGTTATTGGACGACCAGGTCTCGGTGTAGGTCGTGCCCACTTCAGGGCGCGCGAGGTTGTTCCAGATGTCCGCGTTGTTCACGATGTCGGATTTGCTGGCCGTGAAGCGGGCTTCCCACACGCCGCCGGTCAGGATGCCGTCGCTCATCGACTGCGAGTAGCCGAGAACCGTCGGCGCCGCCGCGCGGTTGACCGCGCCCACGGCGGTGTAGGAATTCATCCAGTCTTCGGAGCGGTAGCTGCGGCTCCAAGCGCTCGTCGCGTCGGCCAGCGGCTCATAGTAGGAACCGCCCCAGTCGCCGTTCGCGTCGCGCCGGCTGGTCGTGAACGTGCGCGACGCCGAATTCGCGAGCTTCTGAAGCTTGCCCAGCTCCCAGAGGTCCTGGCGGAATTCCTGGACGGAGACCGTTCCCGAAAATCCGATGTCGGTCAGGTTGGGGTTCACGGCAGTGCCGTCGAACTGCCACGAACGGCTCGTCGACCGGACCGTGCCTTTGCCGCGGCCCACCCGCTCGGAAGAGGGATCGGTCTCGATGTTGTCGGTCATGTCCGTGTCCGATACGGACACGCTCATGCCGCCGTCGGGGTTCTGAAGCGGGTTCAGGTAGCTGCCGCCGCCGTAGATGATCGTGGGCGCGCCGAGGACGTCGGCGTCGTCGCCGAACAGCGGGTTGCCGCCCGCGTCCTGGCGCTGCGAATTGTCCGAAGACCAGCTCGTGGTCTTTGTCTTCCGCGTTTCCACGCGGCCGAGCAGGTCCCAGATCGCCACGTAGTTCGTCGTGTCTGTCACGGACGCGTTGTAGCGGGCGCGCATCTGGCCGTTGTGGTCGTGCGCGTCTGTCATGTTCTGGCCGTAAGACGTGATCTTCGGCGGCTGGCCGAGGATGATGCGTCCGGCGGTCGGCGAGTTGGCCGCGTAGTAGCTCAATGACCAGTCTTCCATCCGGTAATTGCGCGTCGCGCCGCCCGTGACGTCGATGATCGGGTTGTCGTAGGTGCCCTCGCGCTGGAAGTTCGACGAGAAGGAAAGCGACACGCTCTTCTGCATCTTCTGCATCTTGAACTTCTGCCAGAGGTCGGCGCGCATCAGCTGATTGAAGTCGGTGGCGTTGAAGCCGTAGTTGATCGTCCCGATCAGGCTTTTCTCGAGCGTTCCGTCGAACTGCCACGAGCGCCCTTCGGTGTGGACCACGCCTTTCGCCGCGGCGGTCACGTAGTCGATGTTGTCCGTGACATCGTTGAGCGAATAGCTGGCGGTGAAAGTTTCGTCGGGCTGCGTGACCGGGTTCAGGTAATCGCCATGTCCGTAAATAGGCGTGTCCGATCCGAAGATGGCGGCGTCGTTCTCCTGCCCGTTTTGCGTGCGGTCCGAGGACCAGGAGAACGACTCGGTCTTGCCCTGCTCGGCTCGGCCCAGGTTCGCCCACACGAACGGGTGGTACGTGCTCAGCGTCAGCGTCTTGGTCGCGCGGAAATCGTCCTGGATCGCGTGGCTGTAGGTGGTGACCTTCGGCGGGCTGTTGCGCACCACCGCGCCCGCCTTGTCCCGCGTCGTCATGCCGTAGTAGCTGGCCGACCAGTCTTCCGTGCGGTAGTTGCGGTTGAAGGATCCGGTGACGTCGCTGATGGGAGCGATGTACGAGCCGCCGCGTGCCCAGTTGGACGTCCACGAGCGCGTATACGACGTCTCGAGCTTCTGCATGCGCTTGGCTTCCCACAGGTCCTGACGCATCAACTGAACGGAATCGGACGCCGTCATGCCGTAGGTCGTGTAATCGGGGTTGAGCGCCGTGCCGTCGAACTGCCAGCTGTCGCCCTTCGTGATGGGCTGGCCAATGCCCTGACCCGTCGAGAGATTGTAGTTGCCCGTCAGGTCAGTGATGGAGTGGCTCAAGCTCATGCTGTTTTCCATCTGGGCGATCGGAGTGTTGCGGCCGCCGTTGCCGTAGACAATCGTCTCATCGGGGTCCGTCACCGGCGTCAGGTTGCCGTTCACGAGCCCGAGGTCCTTGGCGACACCAAACCGTTCGGCATCGGCTTCCGCCTCCGAGCCGCGCTGGAAGCCGTCCGACGAATAGGTCCACGATTCGGACAAACGCGCGTCGGCGCGGCCGAAGCGGCTCCAGAGCTCGAGGTAATTGCTCACTTCGGACTCCGTGCGCGAGAAGCGCCACCCGTCCTGCAGAGAAAGGCTGTAGCTGCGGACTGTGGGCGGTGAGGCGCGGTTGATGCGGCCCGACAGCAGATAGCTTTGGCTGTAATCGGTGGCCGAGTAGCTGCGCGTGAAGCCGCCCATGGCGTCGAGGCCGGGGTTGGCGTACGTCCCGCCCGTGTCCTCGTGATAGGAATAGGTGCGTTGGACCACGTCGACCAGGCGCTGAAGCGCGTTCTCCTGCCAGATGTCGGCCCGGAAGTGCTGACTGATGTCCGATTTCGACACGCCGGTGCGCGTGGCGGACGGATCGACCGAGGTGCCGTCGTCGTTCACCGACCAGCCCAGCGAGAACGGCGTCACGATGCGGCCCGCCTCGGGGACGATGTGCGGCGTGCCGAGCGGGTCCGCGACGTAAAAGCCTTTCGTCGTGCCGAGGTCGTCGTAGCTGTTCTGGTAGCTCGTGTAGAGGTAAGAGATCGACGCCGCCTCGTCAAACTGTTTGATCGCGTTCGCGAGCACGAAATTGTTCGGATCGTAGTTGGCCGCGATATCGCCCATCCCGCCCTCGCCGTAACGGTCGGTCGGCGTCGGGTCGATCGCGATGCCGTCGGGCGACGAGGAGAACTTGTCGGCGTCCGGCTCGTCGCCGACGTCCTTCTCGTTCGACGACCACGTGTAGCTCTTTGAGTAGTCGAGAACGGTCTTGCCCACCCAGCTCCACGCGGTATGCCCATATTTCTGGTCGAGCACCGTCTTGCTGAATCGTCCCTGGAAGTCCTTCGAATGACTCCAACCTTCGACCGTCGGCGGATTGGCGCGGTTGATCTTGCCCGTGGGAAGGTACGACTGGCTGTAATCGGTGCGCGTGTAGCTGCGGTTGTACGCGCCTTCGTAGTCGGTGGCCGGCACAGCGAACGTGTAATGGCCGTTGTCCTCGAGGAACGTGTAGCTGCGCTGGCGGACTTCTTCGAGGCGCGCCACGGCCCAGTCGCGCCAGATCTGCGTGTTGAACTTCTGGTAGATGTCGGCCTGCGTGATGCCGGTGTGCGTGTTGACGGCAATGTCGATGGACGTGCCATCGAACGAGCGCGACCAGCCGCGCGCCACCGGACCCTGAATGCGGTTCTGCGTCCAGCCCGGCGAAACGCCCCGCGTGGTGCCGTAATCGTCATAGGCCTCGGCGTAGTCGGTGTAGAGATACGAGATGTTGCGGCCTTCGTCGAACTGCGCGATAGCCGAGTTCTGAAGGGTGAAGGTGCCGGCCGTCACCGCGTCCGCCCAGTCCTGGCGGACGTCGGAGCCGATTCCGCCGAGGCCGTAGTTGCGCGTGGCGAGTCCGTTCTCGAACTTGCCGGCGTCGCCCAGTCCGCCCAGGTCGTCTTCCGTCGATGACCAGCTGTAGGACTTGGAGTAGCCGAGGACCGTCTTGCCGACGTTCGACCACGGCTCGAGCTTGTAGGCCTGGTCGAGGAAGCTCTTGGTGAAGCGCTTCTGGCCGTCGCGGCTGTGGCTCCAGCCCGTCACGACCGGCGGACGGCCGCGGTTGATGCGGCCCGCCTCGATCTTGTCGAGGGTCGTCGGATCGTCGTAGGTGTAGGAGCCGATGTAGTCGGTGGCGGTGTAGCTGCGGTTGTACGCGCCTTCGTAGTCCTCGCCCGGTTTCTCCCACGTGTAGCTGCCGCCATCCTCATGGAAGCTGTAGCTGCGCTGAAGCACGGTCGCCAGGCGCGCGACGGCCGCCGTCGTCCAGATCGCGCGGTCGAAGTCCTGATAAATCTCGGCGTGCGTCACGCCGGTGCGCGTGAGCGCGGGATTGAGCGTCGTGCCGTCAAAAGAGCGCGACCAGCCGCGCGCGATCGGCTCGACGATCGATTCCTGCGTGTGGCTGAGCACCGTCGGCGTGACCGGGTCATTGACGTAGTAACCCTTGGTCGAGCCCAGGTCGTCGTAGGCCTGCGCGTAGTCGGTGTTGAGATAGGAGATGTTCTTCGAGTCATCGAGTTGGGCGATGGCGTAAAGCTCCATCGTGAAGGCATTGACGTTCCAGGCCGCCGCCGTGTCGCCCATGCCGCCCTCACCGAAGCGTTCGGTCTTGGTCGGATCGATGGCGATCGAGGCAAGGTCCGCGCCGAAGAGGTTGGCGTCATTCTCGGCCACCGGCAGCGTCACGTTGTTCGACGACCAGCTGTAGGATTTTGAATAGAGAAGGACGGTCTTGCCCACGATGCTCCAGACGCGGCCGTTGTAGGCCTGGTCGAGGAAGCTCTTGGTGAATCGGCCTTGGCCGTCGCGGCTGTGGCTCCAGCCGAAGACCACGGGAACGCGGGCCCGGTTGATCTTGCCCGAGATTTCATAGGAGCCTTCGTAATCGGTTCGCGTGTAGCTGCGGTTGTAGGCGCCTTCCCAGTCGGATCCGGGCGAATCCCAGGTGTAAACAGCGCCGTCTTCATGGGCGGAGTAGCTGCGCTGAAGGACGGTCTCGAGGCGCGCGATCGACGACGTCATCCAGATGTCACGGTCGAACACCTGCGCGAGATCGGCCTGCGTGACGCCGGTGCGCGTCAGGAGCGGGTTGAGCGCGGTGCCGTCGAAGGAGCGCGAGAAGCCGCGCGCCTCAGGAGTGACGATGCGCGTTGCGTCCTTCACCAGCTTGTTGTTGGGCACGTCGACGTAATTGCCCTTGGTGCCGCCGACGTCGTCGTAGGCGCTCGCGTAGTCCGTGTAAAGGTAGGAGATATTCTTCGAGTCGTCGTTCTGCGCGATCGCGTGCGCTTCCATGGTGAACGTGTTCACGTTCCAATCCGCGCGCGTCTCGCCCATGCCGCCGGTACCGAACTTCTGCGTCTGCATCGGGTCGGCAATCTGGCCGGCGAGCGTCGTCTCAAAAAGATTGGAGTCGTCCTCGAGCCCGGCGTCGGCGTTGTCGGACGACCAGCTGTAGGACTTCGAGTAGTCGAGAACGGTCTTGCCCACCCAGCCCCACACGCGCTGGCTGTAAAGCTGGTCGAGGAATGACTTGGTGTACCGGCCCTGTCCGTCGCGGCTGTGGCTCCAGCCTTCCACGGTCGGCGGGTGCGTGCGGTCGATGCGGCCCGCTTCGTTGATGCTGGTCGTCGCGAGATCGTCCTGCAGGTACGAACCCACGTAATTGGTGCGCGTATAGCTGCGGTTGTAAGCGCCCTCGACGTCGGTGCCGGGGGTAAGCCAGGTGTAGGTCGCGCCATCCTCGTGCGCGGAGTAGCTGCGCTGGACGACGGTATCGAGCCGGGCCAGCGCGGCGGTCATCCAGATCTGCCGGTTGAACACCTGCGCGATGTCGGCCTGGGTCACGCCCGTGCGCAGCAGCGTGGGGTTCAGCGTCGTTCCGTCGTAGGAGCGAGACCATCCACGCGCTTCCGGCGCCACCATCAGCGACGGGTCGAACGAGAGCGTGGTCGGGTTGGTGATGCTGTCGAGGTAGTAGCCGCGCGTCGAGCCCACGTCGTCATAAGCGTTCGCGTAGTCGGTGTAAAGATAGGAGATGTTCTTCGAATCGTCGTCCTGCGCGATCGCGTGCGCGTCCATGGTGAAAGCGAACACGTTGTAGGCGCTCGCGACGTCGCCCATGCCGCCCTGGCCGAAGCGGGCCGTCGGCGTCGGGTCGGTCGCGATCGCGCTCAGGTCTCTGCCGAAAAGATTAGCGTCGGGTTCCGAGTCCGTGAGCTGGACGTCGTTCGACGACCAGCTATAGGACTTCGAATAATCGAGCACGGTTTTGCCCACCACCGACCAGACGCGCAGGCTGTACTTCTGGTCGAGGAAGGATTTCGTGAAGCGACCCTGGCTGTCGCGGCTGTGGCTCCAGCCTTCGACCGTCGGCGCATGGGTCCGGTCGATCTTGCCGGCCTCGTTCTTATCCAGCGTGGTCGGATCGTCGTGCAGGTACGAGCCGACGTAGCTCGTGCGCGTGTAGCTCCGGTTGTAGGCGCCTTCCACGTCGGTGCCGGGGTTCTCCCAATTGTAGACGCCGTTGTCCTCATGGAAGCTGTAGCTGCGCTGAGTGACGGTCTCAAGGCGCGCGATCGCGGCCGACTGCCAGATCGACAGGTCGAACACCTGCGATAGGTCGGCCTGCGTTACACCCGTGCGCAGCAGCGTGGGGTTGAGCGTGGTTCCGTCGAACGAGCGCGACCAGCCGCGCGCCTCCGGCGCCACGATGGCCGCCTGATTGCGAACGAGCGAGTTTCCGCCCACGACGAAGAAGCCCTTGGTCGAGCCCAGGTCGTCGTAGGCGTTCGCGTAGGACGTGTAGAGATAGGAGATGTTCTTCGAGCCGTCGCCCTGCTCCACGGCATCGTGGTCCATCGTGAAAGTGTTCACGTTCCAGTTCGCCACGTGCTCGCCCTGGCCGCCGTTGCCGAACTTCACGGTCGGGTTCGCATCGGCGGTCAGGCCGTCAAGGGAGGTTTCGAACTGGCCGCCGTCGCTTTCCACGCCGATCGTCGCGTCGTCCGACGACCAGCTGTAGGACTTCGAGTACGTCAGCACCGTCTTGCCGACCCAGCTCCACACGTTCGCGCTGTAGACCTGGTCCAGGAACGACTTCGTAAAGCGATGCTGTCCATCGACCGAATGGCTCCAGCCTTCCACGGTCGGCGGGTGCGTGCGGTCGATCTTGCCCGACTCGTTTTTGTCGAGCGTGGTCGGGTCGTCATGCAGATAGGAGCCGACGTAGCTCGTGGCGGTGTAGCTGCGGTTGAACGCGCCTTCCACGTCGGTGCCCGGCAGCTCCCAGGTGTAGGTGGCGCCGTCTTCGTGCGCGGTGTAGCTGCGCTGGCGGACTTCCTGAAGGCGCGCGATCGCCGCCGACTGCCAGATCGACAGGTCGAACGTTTGCGCGATGTCCGCCTGCGTCACGCCCGTGCGCAGGAGCGTGGGATTGAGCGCGGTGCCGTCGAAGGAGCGTGACCAACCGCGCGCCTGGGGCGCGCTGATCAGCGTCTGATCGTGACCAAGCGTAACCGGGCTCGTGATGAAGTAACCCTTGGTCGAACCCAGGTCGTCGTAGGCGTTCAGGTAATCGGTGTAGAGGAATGAAATGTTCTTGGAGTCGTCGTTCTGCGCCACGGCGTGCGCGTCCATCGTGAAGGTGAGCGGGTTCCAGTCGGAAGTGGTCTCGCCCATGCCGCCGTTGCCGAATTTCTGCGTCGAGGCGATGTCGGGAACCTGGCCGGTGAGGTCGGTGGCGAACAGGCCGCCGTCGGACTCGAATCCGATGCGAGCCTCGTCCGACGACCAGCTGTAGGAACGCGAGTAGGCGAGCACCGTCTTGCCGACGTTGGCCCACACGTTCTGACTGTAGGCCTGGTCGAGGAAGCTCTTGTTGAAGCGGCCCTGCCCGTCTTTCGAGAAGCTCCAGCCCTCGACGGTCGGCGGGTGCGTGCGATCAATCCGGCCGCCTTCGTTGATCTCGGTCGTCGTCGGATCATCGTGCGTATAGGAGCCCACATAATTCGTGCGCGTGTAGCTGCGGTTGAAGGCGCCTTCCACGTCCGTGCCGGTGTCCTCCCAGGTGTAGGGTCGCGGGGTTCCGTTCTGGTTCAGCCGGACGTCCTCGTGCGCGGTGTAGCTGCGCTGGATCACGGTCGCGAGGCGAGCGATCGCCGACGTCATCCAGATGTCGCGGTCGAACACCTGCGCGATGTCGGCCTGCGTGATGCCGGTGCGAAGCAGTGTGGGGTTGAGGGTGGTGCCATCGAACGAGCGCGACCAGCCGCGCGCCTGGGGCGCATTGATGCGCGTCGGGTCGAGGTCGAGCTGCGTGGGCGAGGTGATGAAGTAGCCCTTTGTCGCGCCGAGATCGTCGTAGGCGCCCGTGTAATCCGTGTAGAGGAACGAGATGTTCTTCGAGTCATCGTCCTGCGCAATCGCGTGCGCGGCCATCGTGAAGGTGTTCACGTCCCAGGCGGCCACCGTCTCGCCCATGCCGCCCTCGCCGTACTTCTTCGACGGGGTGGCGTCGGCGGTGCGGCCGTCGAGCGACGTCGCGAAAGTGCCGCCGTCGGACTCCACGCCAATTTCCGTTTTGTTCGACGACCAGCTGTAGCTGCGCGAATAGTCGAGCGAGGTCTTGGCCACATTCGCCCAGATCCGCTGGCTGTACTTTTGGTCGAGGAAGCTCTTGTTGAAGCGGCCCTGGCCGTCCTTCGAGATGCTCCAGCCTTCCACCGTCGGCGCGTGGGTGCGGTCCACCTTGCCCGCCTCGTTGTGATCGAGCGTGGTCGGGTCGTCGTGCAGATAGGAGCCGGCATAGCTCGTGCGGGTGTAGCTTCTGTTGTACGCGCCTTCCACGTCGGTACCGGGGT
Source organism: Elusimicrobiota bacterium (assembly GCA_038238485.1). GTDB lineage: Bacteria > Elusimicrobiota > Elusimicrobia > F11 > F11 > JBBRXR01. The sequence goes on from JBBRXR010000010.1 coordinate 11,298, forward strand.
TCTCCCAGTTGTAGGCGCCGTTGTCCTCGTGGAAGCTGTAGCTGCGCTGAAGCACCGTGACGAGGCGCGCCAGCGAGGCGGTCACCCAGATGTCCTTGTCGAACTGCTGATAGATGTCGGCCTGCGTGACGCCGGTGCGCAGCAGGAGCGGGTTGAGCGCCGTGCCGTCGAACGAGCGGGAGAAGCCGCGCGCCACCGGCGCGCTGACGCGCGTGAGATCAGTGATGATCTGATTGTTTCCGTCGAGGAAGTGGCCCTTGGTCGATCCGAACTGGTCGTAAGCACCGGCATAGTCGGTAAAGAGATAGGAGATCGTCTTCGAATCGTCGTTCTGCGCGATCGCGTGGTCCTGCATCGTGAAGCGGAAGACGTCCCAGTCGGCCACGTGCTCACCCATGCCGCCCAGGCCGTAGGTCAGCGTCGGGTTCGGATTGGTGGTCTCTCCGTTGAGCGTCGCTTCGAACGTTCCGCCGTCGCCTTCATCGCCGATCGCGTCCTTGGTGGACGACCAGCTGTACGACTTCGAGTAGTCGAGGACGGTCTTGCCCACGAGTCCCCAGACGGCGGTGCTGTAAAGCTGGTCGAGGAAGCTCTTGGTGAAACGACCCTGGCCGTCGCGCGAATGGCTCCAGCCTTCCACGGTGGGCGCATGGTCGCGGTTGATCCGGCCCGCCTCGTTCTTGTCCACGGTGAGCGGATCGTCGTAAAGGTAGGAGCCCGCGTAGCTCGTTTTCGTGTAGCTGCGGCTGTAGGCGCCTTCGGCGTCGGGCGCCGGGTTTTCCCAGCTGTAGGCGCCGTTGTCCTCGTGAAAGCTGTAGCTGCGCTGGACGACCGAGACGAGGCGCGCGATGGACGCGGTGATCCAGATGTTCCGGTCGAACTGCTGGTAGATGTCGGCCTGCGTCACGCCGGTCTTGAGAAGCACAGGGTTGAGCGCCGAGCCGTCGAACGAACGCGACCAGCCACGCGCCACCGGCGCGTCGATCGCGGTCGGATTGTCGATCAACGTGTTGCCGGAAATGTATTTGC
>JBBRXR010000011.1:0-11629 GCA_038238485.1 Elusimicrobiota bacterium
ATGGACACGGCCCGTCGCGCGGTCACCGCCACGCTGTCCACGATGGAGCGCGACGTGCGCTCCGGAAGCGGCCTGGGGCTTTCGGAGTTGTCTGAAATTCTTTCGCGCCTCGAATTGCTCGGCCACGCCGACGGCGTGGCTGGAAAGGTGGCCCAGATCAACGACGCCGCGCTGACCGCGCGCCGCGACCGCCTGGTTGAACTCGTGAAACTGCGTATGGCGGCCGTGCTCGATGGCGCGCTGGTGACGCCCGCAACCCCGGAGCGGCCCGCGTTCTGGCAGAGCGTTGGCACCGGCGTCCTCATCCTGGCTTCACCCGTGATTTTCTCCGTTCTCTGGCTCGCTCGTCGCGCGGGCCTGGAGCGGCTTGGTCAACTGATTGACCGATGGGTGACGGCCGTCCCGACGATGCCCACGGGCGCGATGGAGGCACGCGGGCGCTACACGGCGTCGCTGGCGCACTCGCGCAAATCCGCTTCTCGAAAAAATCCGAAGCCGCTCCAGGAGCAGGCGCCCACCAGCCAGATCCGGCGCTGGGTGGGTCACCTGGGCCAGCGGCACACGCAGATGGCCGACGTGAGCCACACGTTTAAAAACGACATCAATATGGCGCTGGCCGACTTCGTGGCGCGCAAACTCGTGGCCCAGCGGGTGTACGGCCGCGAAGGCACGCTCGACATCGAACGCTTTCTCATTGATCCCGTGAACGGCTTTGTCCGCTCCGGCGGACGCGAGGAGCGCGTGAAAAAGAAAATTGTCGTCATGTACGATGACGCCATCCCCGGCGAGTTCGACGAGATCCTCAATTTCCTGGGAGATGCCGGATTCGACGTGAGTTACACGGTCGGCACCATTCCGGCGGACCGCGCCGAGACGCTTCTGCGCGGCGGGTTGACGGAACTCATCACCCGCTCCGAGCTCCAGCGTCGCGTGGAAGCGGTGTACGCCTACGGTCTCGCCCGCCTGATTATGGATGAGGAGAAGCAGTCCCAGGTGCTCACGGTGGACCAGCAGCTCCGCGAAGCGGAAAGGCTTCTCGAGGACCTCGAGGTTTCCGTCGGGCGGGGCGACGGCATCGTCGCGCCGATCCCCGGCGAAGGCTTTTCGCTGTCCGTTCCGCGGACCCGGTTGACGGATCTTTCAGAGCTCCGTCGAATGAAAGGTCTCGTGGCCCTCGACATTTCCGAAACGCCCGTCGCCGACCTCACGCCCCTCGGCGTCAACAACCGCAACCTTCATCGCCTCGTGATGAACGGAACGCCCGTGAGAGATCTTTCCGCCCTGCTTTTGATTCCCGACCTCGCCATGGTCCGGCTTGATTTCAATACCGTGGGTCGCGGAGCGATTGACGAAATCCTTCGTCAGCATCCGAACAAGGCCCACCTGCGCTTCTGGGACGGCGCGCAATCGATCGGCATCGAGAACGTGCCGCCGCTGGACCCCAACAACCTCCCGCCGCGCGAGCTGACCGCGGAGGAGGAAGCCGAGATTCTTTCCCGCCCGAACGCCGTCTATCCGGGCGTCACGCTCGCCGGAGCGTTGCTTTTCACGCCCGGGCACTCGATCCACGTGGACTTCCGTTCCATTCCGAAAGAGGACCTGGCCCCGCTGGCCCGCTTCCGGTTCATCACCGGCTTTTACATGAACGATTCCTCCGATCTCACCCCGGCGGACACGATGGCCCTCGCCGCGATGTCCAATCTCGATTTTGTCCAGTTTGACCACGGTGGTCCGACAGAGCCGACGCTTGACCTGATCAAGAATCACCCGAACCGGGATGCGATGAGCCTGCACTTCGGTACCCGCCGGATGACGTCGGCCAATCTGGTTGAAAATGAAATTCCGCTCACCGATCAAATGTCGATGGCGAGTGAGATTCTGGCGGAAGCGGGGGTCCTCCCCGAGGAACTGGAGCAGCATCTCAAGGTGGTCCCGGGAGGCTTCACCCTGATCCTCCCCAGCGTGGTCGACGATATCTCCGCCCTCTCGAACCTGACCCGCCTCGTCGAACTCGATGCCCAGGGCTACTCCGATCACGACTTCACGCCCCTCCTGGCGCTTCCGCGGTTGCGCTCGGTAAAATCGCGCAGTCCCGTCGCCGATGAGGGCGGACTCTCGCAGGCGGCCGCTCGGCATCCCAATCCCAACCTCGGCATTTACACGGAAGACGCGTCGGGCCAGGGGTACGTCTGGGAGATCGACGAACTCGCCAACCCTCTCCAACCGGGCCAGATTCCGGCGTCGGACCCGGGAACGACCGTCCAGACCCAGCGCGACATCGCGACCGCGCTCCTGCGTGCCGCCGGGACGCCGGTGGATCTGGCCGACAAGGCGGTCACCGCGCGCGCGGACGGTTTCAGCGTGAACCTCACCGGCGGCGAGCTTCAGGACCTCACGGGCTTCGCCTTGCTTGACCAGATGCGGGCGCTCGCGCTGAACACGGTCCCGGTATCGGACTTGTCCCCGCTTCTTCGCAACGCGAACCTGGCGCTGCTCACGCTCACGCGCACGCGTGTGACACGCGACGAAGTTCACTATCTCTTGAGCCTTCATCCGAACCACAACCTGGTGGTGGTTCACAACGGGGTGGTCCTTCGCCGTTCCGATCTGCCGTCGGTATTTCTGAACAAACGGGGAGTCATTCGCACCGATCCCCGGCTGTCCGTCCGTGATCAGGTGGATGTGGCCGTGGAACTCCTCGCCGAAAGTGGATTGACGGGCCAGCCCCTCCAGGACGAGAAAGACCGTCTTCTCCGCGCAAACTATTTCAGCCTGGAGTTCGACCGGATGCCGAACAACGTCGCGGCGCTGGGCCGCCTCGAAGATCTCAGCATGCTGACGCTCCCCGAACTGCCCGCCGACCTGACGTCGATCGATGAAATGAGCAACCTGCTGGTGCTCAACATCACGAGGCGTCTCCCGTCGGAAGACATTTTTTCTCTTCTGTTCACCCATCCGAATCCGCGACTGCAGGTCATCAACAATGGCATCACTTACACGAGCGAAGATATCCCGGCGTTGTTTCACCCGAGAAAGCCGCCGGCTTTCGTTCTCGAGACCTCCGCCCCGTTCAACGGGCAGCTCGAAGCCGTCCAGAAATTCTCCGAGCGCGCCGGCTACGCGGAGCCGCTTCCCATCGGGTACTTCGATATGGTGTTCCCGACCGCCGGCGACGTCGAGACGGGCTTCACGCTGGACAGCGTTGTCGTCCAAGGCGCCGACACCCCGATTCTCGTGGTCCCCGGAACGGGAAAGGTGATCATCCGGAAAATTCCCGAGAACACGGACTCACTCAGCGGTCTCGAAGGCGTCCTGGGCCTCGTCGGCATCTCGGTCGCCCATTCCGATGTAGAGGACCTGACGCCGCTCGGGCCCATTGGTAACCTTCGCGATTTCGACGGCAGCGACACCGCCATCACGAACATCCGGGCGCTCGAGAACAAGCCGCTCCTGCGGTCGATCAAATTGGCCCGCACGGGAGTGGCGGACATTTCTCCCTTGTTGAACAATGTGGGCCTGCGATACGTCGATCTTTTGGGGACGCAGGTTTACGACATCTCGCCGCTCGCCGGCATCGCGATTCAGACGTTGGTGGTGCCCGGCCAAATCACGCTGGCCCAGATCCGGTCGCTCGTCGCCGCGCATCCGGATCCCGCCTCGCTTCATGTCATCTGGAAGAAACAGGTTCTCTCCGGTAAAAACTTGGTGGTGCCGACCGCGCCCGTTCTCGCGGCCCCGTCATTCGAGGTGACGCTGGCGGTCCTGCGGCGCTTCATCCAGTCGTTCGTCGATAAGGACGGCGCGATGGCGCAGGTGCGCCGGCGTTTCGCCGAGGAAGGGCGTCAGGACGAGTTCGCCGACCTGGAGCGGCGCATGGCGGTGGCGGACCAGGAAGAAGCGGCCGCGCTGGCGGCGTCCGGCGGCGCGCGCACCGGCATTTCGATCGTGGGGACGGGACCGAACGGATCAATCGACGCGCTTCTCGGCCAGGTGCCCGACATGCAAGCGGTGGCGTCGCGCATCGTCACGCTCGCCCTCGTCGCGAACAATCTTCCGGATCAGCAGCGAGCGGCTGGACAGCTGCTGGGCGAACTCCTCGTCGATGCCGGGTCGAGCGATCTGCACATTCGAGACCTGGCGAACCCATCGGATGGCCCCAATTTTGCAGACCTCGCGGGCAATCCCGACCTCGACCTCGATGCGCTCGCCGTCGCGATCAAGCGCGAGACGGGGCGACGCGCGCAGGGCCAACACATTTCCGAAGCCAAGGTGAATGACGCGCTCGTGGAAATGGCGCGCGTGGGCGTCGGCAAGAACGGTCTGCAGCCTATTTTCGACGCGGCGCTCGATGACGTCAAGCAGGTGGTGATGATCGTGCGCGGTCCCGAGGACCAGGAGAAGATGAAGGACGTGGAAAAAGCGCTCAAGGGTCGCAGTCGCATTGTGTTCGTCTCGGCCGGCGAGGTCACCGGCCAGGACGGTCGCGTGTCGCTCAACGCCGTCGACGGCCAGGCCATGCGCGCCACGGGCAACGGCCTGCGCGGCAGCCTGCTGATCCTTCCCGACGGAACGACCTACAACGCCGACGTGCCTGAAGACATGCTGCGCGCGATGATGATCGCGACGCTCAATGACATGCTGGCGGGTTCACTCTTGCGCGGCCCAAGCCTTCTCAACATTCATAGAATCGCCCGGTTGGTGGCGATGAGCGCCTAGCGATTGCCCGGAGCCAAACGAACGTGACAGAAGCCAAAAGCGGTTTCACCCTCGTCCTTCTGAACGACGATCCCATCGGATCGGCGAAGATGATCGCGCAGGCGCTGGCCGCGGCGCGGAAAGTGCCGGTCCTCGACGTCACGCGCGAGGCGCGTTCGTGCTGGGGGCTGGTGGGAGAATTCCGGCCCGAGGAAGAGGCGATCGCCACCGTCGCCGCTCTCAAGGAACTCGGCATTCCCTCGACGATGGTGCTCACCGCCCACCTCTTTCCCCTGGCCGGCGTTCAGATCGCCCGCAAGATAGAGATCGAGGCCGGCGGGTTCCGATGCAAGATGTCGCGCGGCATGACGCCGCTCATTCCCTGGTCGGCGCCCTCGTTCCTCGCTGGCGCCATTATCAAAACGAGTTCCTTCAAGAACGTTGAGCGCCGCGAAGGTCCGTCGAAATCGGAAAAACTCATCCGCATGAGCATCACGATGGCGACCGGAATTCCAATTCCCGGCGGACGCACGCGCACCGTCAACACGCGCCAGGAAACCACGTCGGTGATGGCCGTTCTCGACATCGGCCTCGACAAACCGGCGGGCCGGATCCGCATGGAAGGTGATCGCATCGACCTGTCGTACCTCGGCGACCGCCGGACCTACGACAGCCTCGGGAATTTCAAGATAATGATTTCGGAGGCCGCGGCGCGCATGGCGCCGGAGAACGTGAACTTCGGCGCGCGCACGATCATGGCCAAGCCGAGCGCGACGAACCCGGGTTACGACAATCTGGGGGAGCTGGAGCGGGAGGAGAAGTGGATGATGGCGCGCCGCGCGTTGCGCGGCGCCGGTCACTGAGCGGCGCGGGCCCGCTCGACGATCGCGGTGAAGGACGGCGGAAGTTTCGCCTCGATGAACAGTTTCTTGCCAGGTTCGATTTCAATTTCCAGCTCGCGCGCGTGAAGCATGATGCGCGCGGTCCCCTCCTGAAGTTTCTGGTCCCCGTACAGCCGGTCTCCCGCCACGGGATGTTTGATCGAATACAGATGAACGCGGATCTGGTGCCGCCGGCCGGTGAAGGGAGTCACGCTGAGCAGCGTGTGGTGGGCAAAGCGTTCCATCACCTTGTAGCGCGTGGCGCATTCCATGCCGCCTTCCGCGGCCACGCCCATGCGGCCGGACCCGAATTTGCGGATCGGCGAATCGATCGTCCCTTCGTCGTCCTTCATCACGCCGTGCACGAGCGCCATGTAGCGCTTCTTCGTGGCGCGCGCGGCGAACTGATCGTTGAGGAACTTGTGCGTCTCAGCGTTCTTGGCGTAAACGATCACGCCGGTGACGCCCTTGTCGAGGCGGTGCACGACGAAGAGGCGCGCGTCGATCTGCTTTGACAGCTGCGTCTGCAAATCTTCGTTCGTCTGGTCGCGCTCGGGAATCGAGGCGATGCCTTCGGGCTTGTCCACGGCGATGAGTTCGGGGGAATCAAACAGAATGGGAATGGCGAGCGGCATGGGTCAGCGAATGTATCAAATGTTACAGTCTCGCAGCCCCATGAACCCAAGTCCCCACCGCCGATCTCCGCTCATCCACCGCCTTCTCACGTCGGCCGCCGCCGTGATGTTGTTCGTTTCCGGGGCCCACGCCAAAAATCCCTACGGCATTCCCGACGATGTCGACGCCGTGCTTCGGCAGGGCTTTCAGGACCTGTTCAACCTCGATTTTGACAAGGCCGAGCGCGAGATCGCGTCGGTGCAAGGCCAGGCCGCCGCGCACCCGATGGTGGCGCTGGCGGCGGCCGTGGTCCCGTGGTGGAAGCTGACCGTCGGCGTTCTCGAGCGCGACCCCGCGGCAAGCCGGCCCTTCGAGACCGCGGGCACGCGCTGCCTCGAGATCGCGCAGCGCCGGCTTCCGAAAGACCGTCTGGGCGAATCGCGGGTGGCGATCGGCACCATGCTCGGCCTGATGAGCCGCTGGTCCGCCGCGAACCGCGCCTGGCTGGCGGCCTACACCCGCGGCAACAAGTCGGTCACTCACCTCACGATCGCCCTGAAACAGAACCCGGGCGCCGCCGATGCCTACATGACGCTCGGCACCTTTAATTATGCCCGCGCCCTGCTGGCCCAGTGGATGAATGGAAAGCCCACGCCGGAAGATGCGCGGTCGCGCGCGCTGGGGCTCACTCAACTTCGCAGAGCCACGGCGGAAGCGCCGTATTTCTGGCAGGCGTCCGCGCTTCTGCTGGCGGGCATTCTCGCCAATGAAAATCCGTCGGAGGCGATTCCGGTGCTCCGGCAGCTGCGGAAGGAACTCCCGGCCAGCGCTTTCGTGCACATCGTTCTCGTCACCGCGCTTTACAACGCGGGCGACGCGGACGCGCTTGCGACCGAGGCCGATCTGCTCGAGAAGAACGTGGATGACGGGGTCTACCGGAAGGATTTCGCGCCGCAGGCGGGGTTCGCGCAGGCGCTCGTGCCTTTTCGCCAGGCAAAGTGGCGCATCGCGGCGAAGGCCTTCGGCGCGGCCGCGGAGAGTGGAAACGAGACCAACCCCTATACGACGTGGGCGATCCTTTATCAGGGGTACTGCTTTGACGCGAGCGGGAAAAGGGACAAGGCGCTTGAGAATTACCGGCGGGTCATCGCGCTCAAGCCCCGCTTCGCGTCGCATGAGCGCGCGCGCGAACACATCGACAAACCGTTCTCGCGCGAAGCTCCGGAACTGCGAAAGCTGGAGCTTTAGGTTTTTTTCTTCTGGAGCTCGCCCAGCCGCTTGCTGATCTCGGCCACGCGCTCGGCGTTCTGGTGGGTTTCCGGCTTTCCCATTTCTTCCAGCAGGGTTTTCTCCTCGTCCGGCGCCTCGCCTTCCGATCCGCCCGCGGCCTTCGCGGCGCGGTAACGCGCGTTGCGCTCTTCGGCTTCCTTCCGCTTCTGTTCCTTGCTCTTGTAGCCGTTGACGGCTTTGGGCGCCGCGGCCGCTTCCTCGGTGGGCGCCGCCTTCTTTTCCGTCGGGCGCGCGTCGCTGAGCGCGGGGCCTTTGCGTTTGTGGCTGGCCTCAATGCGCTCTTCCGACCGGAAGAGCTCGGCTTCCTCGGAATCTTCAAGCGACTTCTTGTGCAGGAAGTAATCGTAGTCGCCCGGGTACCACGTCACCTTTCCGCTGTTCACGTGGATGATCTGGTTGGCGAGCTTGCGCAGGAAATAAACGTCGTGGCTGATGACGACCACGGTTCCCTGGTAGGCATGGAGCGCTTCCGTCAACACCTCCACGCTGGCCATGTCGAGGTGCGTCGTCGGTTCGTCGAGCAGCATCAGGTTCGGCGGATCGAGCAGGAGGCGGGCCAGGCCGAGGCGGCTCTTCTCTCCACCGCTCAGCACTTCCACCTTCTTGAACACCGCGTCGCCCTGGAACAGGAACGAGCCGAGCACCGTGCGGGTCATGAGATCGGGATTGGTGCGCTTTGTGTTGGACGCTTCTTCGAGCACGTTGCGGCCCGGCCGGAACATCTCGGCGCGGTGCTGCGAGAAATAGCCGACCGTCACATCGAAGCCGAGTTTGCGCTCTCCGCCCTGGAACGGGAGGTTCCCGGCGAGAAGCTTGAGCAGCGTTGACTTACCGGCCCCGTTGGGGCCGACGAGCGCGATCTTCATGCCGCGCTCGAGCGTCAGGTTCAACCCGTCATAAATCCACGTTTTTCCGTCGTACGACTGTTTGATGTCCTTGAGCACCATCGCGTTCTGCCCGCTGCGCGCCGGCTGCGGGAATGAGAACCCCACGGTCTTTTGGTCGGGCGGCAGTACGACGCGTTCCATTCGTTCGAGATACTTGATCTTGCTCTGGACGCTGGCCGCGAGCGACGCCTTGGCTCGGAAGCGGGAGATGAAGATCTCGAGGTCCTCGATTTCCTTCTGCTGGCGTTTCCACGCGGAGACGAGCGCCTCGTCTTCCTGCTGGCGCGTGGCGAGGTAGTCTTCAAACGAACCGGAATAAATTTTGACCTTCTGGTTGCGGACTTCGATGATGCGGTCCGTGGCGGAATTGATGAACTCGCGATCGTGTGAAATCAGGAACAACGCGCCACGGTAGCCCTGCAGGTGGTTCTGAAACCACAGCAGGGACTCGAGGTCGAGATGGTTCGTGGGTTCGTCGAGCAGGAGCAGGTCGGGTTCGTCGATGAGAAGGCGCGCGATGAGGATGCGCATCTGCCAGCCGCCGGAGAGCTCGGAGACCTTCCGGTCGAAATCGGTGACCTTGAACCCGAGGCCCATGAGGATCTTCTTGCCTTCGGCCTCCCGGCGCGTGTCGATGTTGTCGGCGCCGAGCGTCTCATCGATGACGGTGCCGGTGAGTTCCTGGGAGGATTCCTGAGGCAAATAGCCGAAACGGATGTCGGTGCGCATCGCCACTTCGCCGTCGTCCGGCTCTTCCTTGCCCATGACGAGCTTGAACAGGGTGGACTTGCCGGCGCCGTTGGGGCCGACGAGGGCGTAGCGGTCGCCGTCGTTGATCTGGAGGGAGACGTCCTCGAACAGCGTTTGCGCGCCGAAGGACTTGGAGACTTTGCGAAGAGTGATCATGAGCCGCCGATTATAGCGGAGATCGACGGTAAATGCAGGACGGTGGTTTTAGGCGACCTTGAGAAGCCCGTTGTCCGGCAGTTTGACGTCGGGCGCCAGGCCCTGCAGTTTCGCCGCCAGGTCGACCTTATCGGTCGCCTTGATCATGGCCTCGTTGGGGTCCACGAGCTTTTTCTTCACGAGCTCGAGCAGGGAGTCGTTGAGAAGCCGCATGCCGATCTTCCCGCCGACCTGCATGGCCGAGGGAATCTGAAAGGTCTTCGACTCGCGGATGCAGCTCGACACCGCGGAGTTAACGATGAGGACCTCGAGTGCCGCGATGCGGCCTTTGGGAATCTTTTTGCAAAGCACCTGCGACACCACGCCCTTGAGCGAGGAGCCGAGCATGGTGCGGATCTGCGCCTGGCGGTCGGCTGGGAACTGATCAATGAGGCGGTCGACGGTCGATGCCGCGGTGGTGGTGTGGAGGGTGCCGAACACCAGGTGGCCGGTTTCCGCCGTCTCGAGGGCGATTTCTACGGTCTCGAGGTCGCGCATTTCACCGATGCAGACAATGTCCGGGTCTTCGCGGAGGGCGGCGCGCAACGCCGTCTTGAACGTCTTCGTGTGGCGCTTCACTTCGCGCTGGTTGATCAGGCAGTTCTTCGGCGGATAGACGAATTCGATGGGGTCTTCGATGGTGATGAGGTGCTCACGGCGCGTTTCGTTGATGTAGTCGAGCATGGCGGCGAGTGTCGTGGACTTGCCGCTGCCGGTCGGACCGGTGACGAGCACGAGGCCTTTCGACATCTTGCACATCTCCACCACGGCCGGGGGAAGCGCGAGATCGGCGACAGAAAGAATTTTGGACGGGATGACGCGAAAGACGGCGCCGAGACCGCGGTGGTCGACAAAGTAATTGGCGCGGAAGCGGGCCACGCCGGGGAGTTCGTAAGCGAAGTCGGCGTCGCCGCACTGTTCGAATTCCTGCCACTTGGTTTTCGGCGCGAGTTCCATGAGGAGCTTGCCCATCATCTCGGGCGTCAGGGCGGCTTCTTCTTTGATGGCGCGGATTTCTCCGCTGTCTCGAATCATCGGCTGCATGCCGCACGTTAAGTGAAGGTCTGATGCTCCCTTCTCGAACATCAGCTTGAAAACTCGATCCAGTTGCGCCATGGGGAAGGCTCCTTTCGGGGTGATAAATCTTCCGTCCAATATAGCTGTGGGACAAGTATTAACAAGGACGCCCCGTTTCCGAGCCGTTAAATCAACGCGTTTATCTGGCTTGTCACGAGGATTTCATTTGGCCCACGAAGATGTAAGCTCGGCGGCATGAAGAAATGGATCTGCGCGCTGATCCTATTATTAGGGGTTCCGGCCCTCGCCGAGCTGCCTTCCTATGGTGGCTGGCCGAAATGCCTGCCGGTGCTCGCCTTCTCGAAAAACGACATCGGCGTCGCCGCCTTCGAAACCTTCGGCACGCCCACACCGGTTCAGCGATGGGTCTGCCTGACGATCGACCGTTCCACGCTGGTCGTCACGCCGGTTGAAGAAGCGGACTTCGACGCGCGTTTTCCCAAAGTCAGACTCGCCGGCAATCACGGACCGAACGATTGCCAGGAAATGACCAAGACGGTCACCGCGCCCCCGCCGGCCGGCAACGCGCCGCCGCCGACCTGCATCGACACGAAAGTTTTCTGCGGCGACCGTGAAATACCCATCGCCATCGGATCGGCGGCCCAGGCCGTCCGCTGTCCCGGCCGCCTCTTCTCGGCGTCGACCGTGATCGACGGCAACCTCTGGACCGCCGTGAATCCGTTGGACATCTACTACCGCGAACTCGACGGCAGCGACATCGTCGTTCAATCATTTTCCTCCAAGGCGCTGGTCACCCGGCGAAATACGTCCGACGTCGGCGGGCGCTCGGTCTGCGCCATTCGCAAAGACATGGTGAGTGGACACGTGTGGGCAACCACGGAGACCGGACTTGTCGAAATGACAACGGAAGGCGCCGTCGTGCGCCTTCTGCGCTTTCGCGCCGCGCGCCAGCCGATGGTCAGCATTCAAAAGAAGGGTTGAACTTTTTTCGCCTCCGCCCGCTAATGGTTAGCGAAGGTAACTTAAACACACAACACCACTAATGATTCAACCGGAGCCGCTCCACACAAGCGGAATCCGGAAGTTGCGAAGGAAACCCTCTTCAGTATGAACGTCTGAAGAGGGTTTTCTCCGTCAAGAGAGAAATCATGTCGCGACTGCCGAAGATCGCCATTTCCGTCGTCATCGTTTCCTTGCTCGGCCTCCAGGCCGTCGCGTCCTTCGGTGGGCTGCACCGTTTCCGTTACTGGCCATTTCTCAGCTATCCGATGTACAACC